>JBNJFN010000049.1:0-14248 GCA_051746885.1 Bacteroidota bacterium
ATCTAATATTTTAATAATTAAAACATGAGCCCTATTTGTTAGTTTTGATAATTCTTTATTTGGTCATTTGATATTGTTTAGAATTTCGAAATTAGACATTAGAATTTCATTTTTTGCCAAAAAATGCACGAAAATAAAAGGTAAGATAATATATGATTTAATAGGGCCATAGGGTATAAAACCCTTTATTCATTCAGCCTCTGCTGAAAATCTTCCCAAAATTTTCTGTGAAACTCCATACTATGGGTTTTCTGAAGTATTTGCGGGCCGGTAAAGGATACACTATCATCCGGGGTGAGACGAAAGTTTTGTCCGGCATCATAAAGAAAAGCAGCTTCCGGATGAAACTGAACACCCACTACGTTGCTGTATTTTCCATGTTGGAGCGCTTCTGCAATTTTACCATCCATTGAAGCAGCAATTA
The DNA here is from genome assembly GCA_051746885.1 of Bacteroidota bacterium. GTDB lineage: Bacteria > Bacteroidota > Bacteroidia > Bacteroidales > UBA12077 > JAGXLC01. The sequence goes on from JBNJFN010000049.1 coordinate 425, forward strand.
CATTAAACCCTTTGCCTATATCTTTCACGGCCTGATGGTGATTGCTGTAGACAGAAGGTGTGGAATTTTCAGAATTCAAATCATTTAAATACGGGGTAGATTTAAAATGAACCCTGTGAAAATGTCCGCTCAACAGGTCGCTGTCCATGCTGACCTTTTTGTGATAATTTCGATGAAGCCGATTGGGATCCAGTTTTAAAACATCCTCTACATAATGTACATCATATATCTCCGAGGGAATATCCTGAATCATTGTTCCACCGGTAGCAACATTCATGGTTTGCATGCCCAGACAAAACCCATAAATCAAATAATCAGGATTTGTATTGAGGAGGGGGTCAAAATCTTCGTTTTGAAATCCCCCGAGAAGATGAAACAGAAAAGAAAGTTCAAAATAATGCCGGTTAGGATCAGAAATGGAAGTATGCAGGTTGGTCTTATCGTTATAAACTTCAGGTGGCAGATCGGGACCTCCAAAAAATATCACACCTTCGGAATGCTTAAAAATCTTCTGGTAATCATCGGTAAGTGAATTTTGTCTGTAAAGCAAGCCTGGATGAAGGGTATCACTGAACTCATGAAGGTATACATCCAGACTCAGAGCAGAAGCGGTATCAACATAATTTCTGGACGTTTCATATTCATATCGTTCGTCTGCGTGATAAACGCCTATTATTCTATACTTTTCCGGGCTTATCAGACCATTGGCAATTAAATTTTCAACGGCTTCCAGGTTAGATACCGTCGGATGGAGTAAAACCAGATTAGAATGATCCCTCTTCCCCTCATTTTTCCAGACTTCCTCTTCCTGTGGAAAGGCAGCAGATGAAACAATAATCAGCACAATCACTAAAAGCGCATATTTTTTCATGACGACCGGAAGATATTAGATGTTTTCAATGATTTAACTAATATAAATATTAACTTTGCATAAAGTTAAAAAGAACTCACAAAAAAGAAAAGTTCCTGAATAGAAAAGGAATCTAAAAAGCTCAATTATTCGATGCATACCAAATATAAAGACTACAAAAGGCTACCCCGGTGGATGAAGATGGAAATGCCAAAAGGGGAGAATTACTCAAAAATGAAAAACAGGTTGAATCAGCATAATCTCCATACCATTTGCACAAGTGGCAAATGCCCAAATATTGGGGAATGCTGGAACCGGGGAACAGCAACTTTCATGATTCTGGGTGAGATATGTACAAGATCCTGCAAATTCTGTGGTGTACAAACAGGTAAACCTGCACCCCCGGATTCCCGGGAGCCAGCGCGGGTAGCCGAAACGATCAGGATCATGGATATTAATCATGCAGTGATCACCTCAGTAGACCGCGACGATCTCAGTGACATGGGAGCCGGAATATGGGCTGAAACCATAATGAAAATCAAGGAACAAAATCCCGGAATCACTATTGAAGCCCTCATTCCTGATTTTAACGGTAATCCTGACCTCATCGATCAGATCATCGATACCAAGCCCGAAGTTATCTCCCATAACCTGGAAACCGTTGAAAGACTAACTCCTAAAATCAGGAGCAAAGCCAAATATAACCGCAGTCTCCAGGTTATCCGCCATGTTGCTTCCTCCGGCATTGTTGCCAAATCAGGCATAATGGCAGGATTGGGAGAAACAGAAGAAGAGATATACCAAACCATGGATGATCTGATTGAAGCAGGCTGTAAAGTATTTACCATTGGTCAGTATCTCCAGCCTACTATGGATCATCTGCCTGTTGATCGCTTCATCGAACCCGAAAAATTCAATACCTATAAAAACAAAGGCCTGGAGAAAGGATTCCGTTTTGTAGAAAGCCATCCACTGGTGCGCTCTTCATATCATGCTGACAAACATGTAAATGCTTAAGGAGGATGGTATGAAACCAAAAGTTCGTTTTGAAGATCTGGGAAAAACAGACTATAAAAAAACCTGGGACTATCAGGAAGAGCTCTTTAATACCCTATTAAAAGAGAAAAGAAAAAAGGAGCCCCAGGCAGACAAACCTTTCAATTATCTTTTGTTCTGCGAACATCCCCATGTTTTTACACTGGGTAAAAGTGGTGAAGAAAACAATTTCCTGATCAATGAGGATTTTCTGAAAAAGATCAATGCCACTTACTATAGGATCAACCGCGGCGGAGATATCACTTATCACGGGCCGGGCCAGATCGTGGGATATCCAATTCTCGACCTGGAACAATTCAACCTGCGGGTAAAAAGATACATTTATAACCTGGAAGAGGCCGTTATCGCCACACTGAAAAGTTATAACATTGAAGGCCACCATCTGGAAAAATCCTCGGGTGTATGGCTTGATACCAACGATCCGCAAAAAACCAGAAAAATCTGTGCTCTCGGAGTCAGGGCAAGCCATTTTGTTACTATGCACGGATTTGCATTTAATATCAATACAGATTTAAACTATTTTAATTACATCAATCCCTGTGGATTTACCGACAAAGGAGTTACCTCTATGGAAAAAGAACTCGGAGAAAAAGTGGATATAGAAGAGGTAAAAACGAAACTCAAATCAAATATTGAAAAAGTTTTTGATATGGAGATTGTTGAATAACTTAAACAAGAGAAGGCCATGGAAAAAAGATGGGTATCTAAACCCAGAGGAGATCAAAAGGTGGTTAATCACCTGGCAGAGACTTTAAATATCAATGATCTCCTTGCCAATTTATTGGTTCAACGAGGGATCAAAACTTTTGATCAGGCAAAATATTTTTTCCGGCCGAGCCTGGAGAGCCTTTACGATCCTTTTATGATGAAGGATATGCACCGTGCCATTGAGCGCATTGAAAAAGCCATTAAAAGCAACCAAAAAATCCTGATTTACGGCGATTACGATGTAGATGGCACCACTTCCGTTGCCATGATGTATTCCTATTTAAGAAAATTCTATTCCAACCTTGATTACTATATCCCCGACCGATACGCAGAGGGTTATGGCATTTCATATAAAGCCATCAACTATGCAGCACATGCCAATGTATCACTGATTATCGCATTGGATTGTGGCATTAAGGCAGTTGAAAAAATAGACTATGCCAACAGCCTGAACATCGACTTCATTGTTTGCGATCACCACACCCCTGAAAAAAAGCTCCCCAATGCAGTGGCAGTACTGGATCCCAAAAGAAAAGACTGTGCTTATCCATTCAAGGATTTAAGTGGCTGTGGTGTGGGGTTTAAGATGCTTCAGGCTTTTTCAAGAACCAACCACATCGATCTGGAGTACCTGTATCCTTTCCTCGACCTGGTTGCTGTAAGCATCGCCTCGGATATAGTCCCCATAATTGATGAAAACAGAATACTGACCTTTTTTGGGCTAAAACAATTGAACAGCAATCCCCGCACCGGCCTGAAAGCAATCATTGATGTATCGGGATTGGGAGATAAGCATCAACAAATCGTGGTTGAGGATATTGTGTTTCGTATCGGGCCACGCATCAATGCCACCGGCAGGCTGGAATCGGGAAAAAATGCCGTTGATCTGTTAATTACCACCGATAAGCGGAAAGCCGATAATATGGCTAAAAAGGTTAATTCCTGTAACGATGAACGTAAAAATATCGACAGAAATATTACCCAGCATGCCATAAAAATGATCTCCAGTGAACCCGGGTTTCAGGAGAAAAAGTCAACGGTCCTTTACAATTCCAGTTGGCATAAAGGGGTGGTGGGTATTGTAGCTTCCCGGATGATCGAAATTTATTACCGTCCCACCATCATTCTAACCGCATCGAACGGCCTGGCGACAGGTTCAGCGAGATCGGTACCCGGCTTTGATATTTACGAAGCCCTCAATCAGTGCAGCGATTTGATTGAGAACTTCGGAGGCCATACCTATGCAGCCGGGCTGACCATAGAAATTAACAATATCGATACATTTAAACAAAGATTTGAAAACATTGTAGAACAAAACATTACTGAAGAACAACTCATCCCACAACTGGAAATCGATTCGGAAATTGAGTTCAGTAATATAACTGAAAAGTTTTTTAATATTCTCAGGCAATTTCAACCTTTCGGACCTCAGAATCTGGCACCCATATTTGTTGCCAGAGATGTAAAGGATACCGGTGATGCCCGTCTGGTTGGCCCAAATAAAGAACACATAAAACTGTCATTAGTGCAGAATAACAATCCCGGAAAAGTATTCCCAGGAATAGCTTTTCAGCAGGCCAATCACTATTCCAGTATTCATAAAGGCAAACCCTTTGATATATGCTTCTCGGTAGAAGAGAACAATTTCCGCGGAAATAAAACCCTCCAGCTCAACATCAAAGACATCAAAGTAAAGGAGTAAGCCAGAATCCTTAAAATTTCAGGCGTACCTGAAAATTAACGCTCGTTTTAGTGTTTCCCTCAATCTGGTTTAGCCCCGTTCCAATAGTCTCCCTGTCGGTATAACCGGTACGTGCAAGCTTCAGCCACCAATCCGTATTTCTATAACCGTATTTCAGGTTGATATAGGTTCTGTATCCTTTACCATAGTAAGCAGGAACGGAAAAAGCGTACAAAACATCATTTTCGTAAGCATAGATCCGGTCCTTATAACTGTCGGTATCAAATACAGCATAACGGATATCAAAACCCAAAGGCCCATTTTCCGGTTTAAAGCAGATATCCTGATAAAACATTAAACCGGAAGAAGATTCTGAAGATCGAACGAAAACCTTTTCAATGCGGTTCTTTAGAACGAGCCGGTTGGTAACCCCGTAACGTAAATGACACCTTACATTTGTTTTTTTATAGGCCAACAGGTTGGCAATTTTACTGTTCTGTGCCAAATGATTCTCCATATCTTCACTTCGGCGAAAACGCAAATTCACCGAAGACTGGTCCCCAAATTCATACTCCATATCCATCAAGCAATCCCATCCTTCAGAAGGGCCATCGGTTAAATAACTTAGCCACGGAAACTGATATGCATCCATATAACCTTTTATTGTCAGAGACGGCAGAATATCCGCTTTGAGACCCATATATAAACCCGATTCATTCTGATTATCGGTTTTCTCGCTAAAAGCCCCGGAGTAAAGAGCCTGATAATTTCTAGCGTAAGAACGATGTAGAAGCACGACACCCATTGCTGATGTTAACTGCCCATAAAGACCATTCAAAAAAGCATTGCCTCTCCCATTGCTTAAAGCCTCCTCCCCGAACAAATAGAATCTGCCAAGAGAAAAGCGGTAGTCAAAACTGAGGTTTGAATTATGGCTCCCAAAAAAGTCATACATCTTATAGGGCGTGTCTGTTTTCTGCAATGTACCATCAAACCTACAATCAATAAAGTTCATGGATATTCTGAAATTCGGCTGATTCCAGGAAATACTCCCACCCATTACTTTTTCATTCAACGCTTTTTCATCATCCAGTTCACGGGGAAGCCTGTGATAACCGGTCTCCAACAGAGAAGAAACAACCAAACCCTCGGATTCAGGTAGATCAAGAACATTGGCATCAAGATTCCGGTTTGAATAAAAAAGAGACCCCCGGAATGATCCAACTTTCTTCTCCAGAGCCATTCCCCGGAAATAGAGGTTTTCATTCTTGGAGGTATACGGATCAATCCGGTGAATATTTTTCATCATATTCATCACCATGGGGGATTTGTTAAGTGTAAACCCAGTCCAGGCAATCAGCCCTTGTCCATAGCGTACCTTATAATCACCTATTACCAGCCGGTCAACCCATTTTGTATCCGACAGGAAAAAGTGGCCGGAGTTAAAGTCAAATCCATACGGGTTATTCCCCCTGAACAACTGCTCTCCGGGATCTTTCTCCATGGTTAAGCCAAAAGAAAACTGGTTCCGGTAGCGAAAACGGTATCGTGAATAAAGTTTAAGGGGACTTCCCAGGTATTTTTTATTTGGATTCAATTTAAGTAATGAATCCGAAAAATTTCTGTAACCTTTCTGTTTTTCCAGAATTTTCCCGGAACGCATTAGTAACTCATGTTTACCCCAATGTAACATTTCTTTTGCTGAAGCATTTTGCATAATGTCCTCCTTAGAAACGTTTTCCACAGTAACAAAGGGCTGTAACTTTTCGGCCATTTCTGTGGAAAAGCCAAAAATCAACGGCAGCTCATAGACGCTCAGCAAAGGACCGTTTTTTCTAATATAATCCTGCAAAGCATTAATCTGAAAAGGATTTAAAATGTGCAGCCTGCTTAAATCTTCTGAAGAAGCCGCATTAAGATCCAGAGGATGGTTCAGGTAATAAGTCAGATCTTCTGCAATAACAGAAACATCGGGTTCAACTTCAGTATCAACAGTAACCGATTCAATCAGATCCTCTATCTTGCTGTTCAACACCTCTATTTCCTGGCATATACCGGTTATAAACATCAGGCAATATACAATGGTAAATATAATCTTAGAATGCATAATTCATAGAAAATTCAGGCATATAGCCAAGAATTTGATGATAAGAAAAAGCAACATCGGCATGAAAAGATTTCCATGAATATCCCAGTCCAAAAAAGTTCATCACAGGATTCACTGACATACCGGCACGGATAAAAACCTGGCCCAGGGGCTGATATTCAATTCCCATTCTGGGCATCACCGCCCTTTCCAGATCCTTTTCTCCTTCCACACAAACCAACATATCTTCTGTAAAACGGTAACCCACTCCAAGTCTGAAAATGGTGGGGATCTTCTCCTCCGCTTCCCCTATACCAACCCTGACAGGATTGAATACATGAGTTCCCACATAGACATGATCCATCATTTTAAACATTAAACCGGCTTCAAACGTTAGTATATCAGCTTTTCCATATATCCCTGTAATACGGGTATTGAAATAGTCTATCTGTATTCCGGCCGCCATATTTCTTGCAAGGAATTTTCCATAGGCCAGTCCTGCCTTGATTTCTTGATAATGTGAATATCCGTAATAGGAGAAAGATGAAGCCAGCGTACCGGTGGGGGTGGGGAATAGCACAGCCACAGCTTGTCGGTCCATTTCTTTAACAAACCCGCTTCTGTGGTGAAATCCAACGGATATGGATTCCAAAAATGCAAGACCCGCCTGGTTATGAAAAACACTCGAAAAACCAGGCAGCATAACACTTGCATTTGCCATACCCGATGAACGGGCTCCTATGGGAACCAGTTCATTTGAAGCAAATAAATCTGGTAAATTCCAGAAAATCAACAGATAAATCAGCCAGGAAGATTTCACATGTACTTAAACATATTAAATAATTATGTCTATGAAAATACTGAGAATTTGGATAAAAATCAAATAAACATTCTGAATAAATTTTCTATTAAAGACTAAACATGATAAGACTCATTTAGTGAGATGGCTAAATAAACTATATTTACACCCTGAAAATTGAATCAAAAATCGCCAAAGTGAATTACTACGATATAAAAGGAGCCTTCGATGCATTCAACGAACAAAAAATTCTGGTCATCGGCGACTCGATGGTGGATTCCTATTTATGGGGTGATGTGGAACGCATATCGCCAGAAGCCCCGGTTCCCGTTGTCACCAAAACCAGAAGAGAAAGCCGGCTTGGAGGGGCAGCCAATGTAGCACTTAATATCAAAGCATTAGGAGCTGAACCCATACTTGCCTCTGCAATTGGTAATGATGAAAAAGCAGAACTGTTCAAAAAGCTACTTCAGGAGAAAAACCTGAGCAAACAGGGTATATATGAATCAAACAGACGGTCAACACCAATAAAAACCAGAATCATAAGCCATAATCAACAATTGCTTCGAATAGATGAAGAGATCAATGAAGCGCTTGACCCTGACACCGAGAAGGCTTTCCTAAACCACCTGCTTTATATAATAAATAAAGAAAAGCTAAATGCCATTCTATTTGAAGATTATGATAAAGGGTCTATCACTCCGGGCATTATAGAAAAAATTGTTGAGTATTCCAATAAGCTGGGTATTCCCACTCTTGTAGACCCTAAAAAAAGGAATTATCTCCTATATAGAAATGTCACCCTTTTCAAACCCAATTTCAAGGAACTGGTGGAAGGCCTCAACCTTAACACTCTGGAAAAAACCGATGTTAACGGGATACTAAAAGCCGCCCGGCTCATGCACAAAGAACAGAATATCGGCTGGATGCTAATAACCCTTTCGGAAGCAGGGATATTCATAAGCAATAACCAGGAATATAAAATGATACAGGCCAAAGTAAGGGATATTTCTGATGTTTCCGGAGCGGGCGACACCATCATAGGTATAGCTGCGGTGGGAATGGCTGCAGGTTTATCACCCTGGGTCATTGCTGAATTGTCCAATATAGGCGGAGGCCAGGTATGTGAAAAAGCCGGTGTAGTCCCTATAAACAAAGAGCAACTGCTTAAAGAGAGCCAGAGCCACATTCAATATTCAAAATAAGCCGTTTCCTTTGCTTTGATTATAAGCACATTTTTTCTCAAATTAACATCTTATTGTTAAAAAAATGTTTACAATTAAAAAAAGATTGTTTACAATTATCTCCCCTGTTTGTCATGAATTACACATAAAATTGTAATTTTGAAAATGCCTTTATGGCATATTTGCATATGTATGAAAACATTATAAATCTAATGATATGGGAAAAGTAATAGCTTTAGCAAATCAAAAAGGAGGAGTAGGAAAAACTACCACGGCTATCAATCTTAGTGCAAGTCTGGCTGTTCTTGAGTATAAAGTATTACTCATAGACGCGGACCCTCAGGCAAATGCCACATCAGGAACGGGTTTTGATATTCGTTCGATCAAAACCAGCATTTATGAATGCCTGAACGATGATACCAATCCTAAAGACATTATTTTGAGCAGTGACACTGAAGGATTTGACATCATACCTTCTCATATTGACCTCGTAGGTTCGGAGATTGAGATGCTTGATCAGCCGAATCGGGAGTACATGCTAAAAAAAGTCACTGAAAAAGTGAAGGAGGATTATGATTTTGTTTTGATCGATTGTTCTCCATCTCTTGGCCTTATTACTGTAAATGCCTTAACGGCTGCCGATTCGGTTGTCATACCTGTACAATGCGAATATTTCGCACTGGAAGGACTCGGCAAACTGCTCAATACCATTAAAATCATACAGAACAGACTTAACACCAGCCTGGAGATCGAAGGTTTCCTTTTAACCATGTATGATGCACGACTCAGGCTCTCAAACCAGGTAGTGGATGAAGTAAGAAAGCATTTCCAATCCATGGTATTCGACACCATCATTCAAAGGAACATCAAGCTTGGAGAATCTCCAAGTTATGGTAAGCCGGTGGTAATGTACGATGCCAATTCCAAAGGGGCGGTAAATCACTTGAATCTTGCCCGGGAGCTGCTTCAAAAAAATGATAAAACAAGAATTCCCAATAAGGATAAAGTAGCCAATTAACACATTAATTAACAATTCAATCGAAAATGGCGAAAAGGAACGCATTAGGAAAAGGGCTGGGCGCTTTAATCGAAGATGCCGGAAATGAGGACAAATATCACGTGGATGCCGTCAATGAAATTAATCTGGATAACATTGAAGTGAATCCTTATCAGCCCAGAACCAGTTTCAATGAAGAGGGCTTAAATGACCTGGCCAGTTCCATCAAAGAGATCGGTGTCATTCAACCCATTACCGTCAGACAGATCAGCGAGTCCAAATTTCAGCTCATCACAGGAGAAAGGCGGTTCAGAGCAGCCAAAATAGCCGGCATCACAACCATCCCTGCATTCATCAGAACTGCTGATGACCAGGCAATGCTGGAAATGGCCCTGGTGGAAAACATTCAGCGGGAGGACCTTGATGCCATAGAGGTGGCCATCAGTTATCAAAGACTGATTGAAGAGTGTGAACTAACCCAGGAAAATCTTAGCACCCGGGTTGGCAAAAAAAGAGCCACCATCTCAAATTATTTACGCCTGCTTAAATTGCCGGCAGAAATTCAACTGGGCATCAGAGACCGGAAAATATCCATGGGTCATGCCCGAACACTGATCAATATTGAAGACCCTGAAAAACAACTTAAAGCTTATTACAGGATCCTTGACGAAGGGCTCTCTGTAAGAAAAACCGAAGAAATCATCCGGGAAATCAGCCAACAGGAGCAAAAAAAGAAGAAAAGCCCGTCCGCTCCCAAAGCTGAGCTACCTGAGGAATACAAACAGGTTAAAAATCATCTGGCCAGTCATTTCGATACGAATATCGAACTCAAACGAAACAACAACGGAAAAGGCAAGATCATCATTCCTTTTAAATCGGATAAAGACCTGGAACGAATCATGTCGCTCATCGAAAATAATACTGAGGAATAATAGGTTCTGGATATAAAAAGGTGGGGAATTTGTGGAAGACAGATTTAAAAAGATGGATCGGCGTCGCAAGTATTATAATGCTTGCTTTTTTTGCTGGCCAAAGTGTTAGTTATTCTCAGGAACCCGATACAACTAATCAAGAAACGCCTGCAGACACCCTTGCTGAAGAATATTCACCGAGGAAGGCAGCCTTACTCTCAGTTGCTTTCCCCGGCATGGGACAGATATATAACAACAAGATCTGGAAAGTGCCGATTATTTATGTCGGGGCAGGGGTCATTTACTATGCTTACGACTTCAATGCCAGCTATTATGAAGAATATAAGACCGCTTTTACCCGGTTTGTGAACAATGAAATCCAGGAATATAATGGCATCACTTCCGAAGAAGGGCTAAAGAGGGCCAAAGATTATTACCGACGCTACCGGGATATGAACATCCTTATTATGGCGGGTTGGTATCTGGTCCAAATCATCGATGCCACAGTAGACGCTTATATGTTCAACTTCGATGTGAACGAAGACATATCACTTAATCTCCGGCCAACCCCGGTCCACTCCAAAAATTATCATGTAGTTCCGGGCATAAAGTTTTCCATTAATTTCTAATATTTATTAACTTAGCAGCACTAAATTCAAAGCCTTATGCATCGATTATTGCTTACTATAGTTGTTGCCGGATCCTTACTGGTGTCTTTACCAAATAAAACAGAAGCACAGAAAGAGGTTGATCCGGAGGTTAAATCCATTGAGAAAAGTTTTGCTAAAAATGTGGATGACCTCCTTCAAAAGCATTATATTGAAAAATCTGACTCCTTTATTGAAAAAACCAGGAATTTTGAACGTGATACTTCAGCTCCGGTTTATCCGGATTCAGTTTATATAGATAGAATAAGCAATATTCAATCAGCCATTGACCTGAATTACAATCAAATTATCAGGAATTTCATCCATGTGTATACCGTTGAAAGAAGAGATAAAGTTAAAATCATGCTGGGGCTTAAAGAACATTACTTTCCGCTTTTTGAGAGGGTATTTGATCAATACGGGTTACCACTTGAGCTGAAATATCTGGCAGTGATTGAGTCTGCCCTCAACCCAAGGGTAGTCAGCAGGGCAGGAGCCACCGGTTTATGGCAGTTCATGTATGGGACGGGCAAACGCTATGGATTGACCATAAATTCTTTTGTGGATGAACGGAGGGATCCGTTAAAATCCACCTACGCGGCAGCGAAATATCTTAAAGACCTTTATGAGATTTTCGGAGAATGGGACCTGGCTATTGCTGCATACAATTGCGGAGCTACCAATGTAAGTAAAGCCATACATCGGTCCGGAGGAAAGAAAAATTTCTGGGATATTTATTATTACCTTCCCTACGAAACGAGAGGCTATTTCCCTGCATTAGTGGCAGTCATGTATTTTATGAATTATCATGAAGATCATAACCTCTACCAGGATGAGATTGATATACCCTACCCGACCGATACCCTTCATATACATCAAAAATTGCATCTCAAGCAGGTATCCCAGGTGCTTAACATTCCTCTTCAACATTTGCAGGATCTCAACCCGCAATACAGAAAAAACCTCATCCCGGCCTCAGACCAACATACGTTTTCGTTGAAACTGCCTATGGAAAACACAAGTAAATTCATACAACTCCAGGATTCCATCTACAGCTATAAAGACTCTGTCTTCTTCCGGGAAAACATCGTGAAGAATCCCCGGAAATCAAATTTTGTACAGCAGACCCCCAAAGGAAAAGCTAAGGTTTATTATGAAGTTAAACCCGGCGATAACCTTGGCTACATTGCCGAATGGTTTAATGTAAGGGCATCACAATTACGACACTGGAATAATATTCGGGGCAATATAATTCGCTCCGGTCAGAAATTAACAGTTTATGTGCCAAAGGATAAAGTGAGTTACTATAAAAGTGTCAACTCAATGTCTTTCGAAGAAAAACAACAAAGTGGCGGGGCTCCCGTCGAGGAACAAACCCAGATTCAGGAAAATGATGATATTGATAAAGATTATATATACTATAAAGTAAAATATGGGGATACTTTATGGGATATTGCCAAACAATACCCGGGTGTTACTGAAAAGGATATCATACAACTGAACAATCTTCCTAATGCACGTAAAATAGAAACAGGGCAGTATTTAAAGATCAAGAAAAAAACCTGATCCCGAAGTATTGCCTTTCCTTTTCATCACAAAGGTGTAACTTTCCAGTTTTAAAAACGGTATTATGTATATGGGCTAAAAGCCGGGATTAAGAACGTAAAACCTTTTCGGGATGATGAAACCTTATAAAATATTTCTGACCTTTCTCACTATCCTGGCCCTTATTGTTTTAATCTCCTATTATTTTCCCCGCGATGGAATTCAGATCACTCCCGAGTTCGCATTGAAGTTTCCCTCGTGGAAGCAGATGTTGGCTCCCGAGGAAACAGAATACAAAGACATTTCCAATATTATACAAAATAACATGCATGTAGATACTGTTGCGCCAGAAATACAGGACACAACAGCAGGAACCGCTGAAAAGGATAAACTAACTTCTCTAAAAGATTCAGCGGATACGGTCCTTACCGATACCCTAAAGCAATTCGATCAGAGCGAAAGAGCAGCACGCGTGAATCCACTGCAATATCCGGAAAACAATCCCCAAGTTTTGTATCCCTTTTTCCATTCACTGGAAAAACTGCATCACAATAATGAACTCATCAGGATACTACACTATGGAGATTCCCAAATTGAGGGGGATCGAATATCCTCTTATATCAGAAACCAAATGCAAAAAAAATTCGGCGGCGCCGGTATTGGACTGTTTCCTCTGGTATTGCCAAACAATACAAACATTTCACTAAAACATTTCCACTCCAATAACTTTGAGCGATACACACTGAAAGATCTGAATCAGTCTAATTTCAAGCATAAACGATTTGGGGTGCTTATGTCGTTTTCAAGATTTTCCCCGTATTATAGTTATCATCAGAATGAAATCTATAAAGCCTGGCTTAAAATCCGTTCTTCGCCCATTGCATTCAATCTCCCCAAGGAATATACCCAATGCAGAATCTTTTATGGTTATAATGAAGAGCCGTTCATAGCAAAGATGAACTATAGCGGAAAAACTGCGGATGCAGATATGAGACCCGCCTCCGACTCACTAAAGGAAGTAAAATGGGAAATACCGAAGTCGGTAGACCAGTTAAAAGTTGAATTTCAGGGAAACCACAGCCCCGATATATATGGCATCGCCCTGGACGGGAAACAAGGGATTGCCCTGGATAACATTCCGCTCAGGGGTAGCAGCGGAACAGACTTTACAAAATGCGACACCACCTTCTTCAGAACCATGCTCAACAAACTAGATGTAAAGCTCGTTATTTTGCATTTTGGCGTGAACCTCGTCCCTGTGGTACGCGATGACTACAAGTTCTATGAAGAGAGATTATACAAACAGCTCAGGATGTTTAAATCATTCAACCAGGATTTGTCGGTTATTGTTATGAGTGTA
>JBNJFN010000050.1:0-14154 GCA_051746885.1 Bacteroidota bacterium
CTTCACATATTAAAAATACCTATTAAAACGCTTGAAAAGATCATTATTATCAGTGGGGTTATTTATGCCTTTGCTTTCTTAATCCAATATCTGGCTTATCCCCAAATCATTTTTGATGTCCGGCAAGGAATGGAAAGAGGAACGATAAGGATCTTCTTACCAGGCCTGGCCATTATGAATCTCGCATACTTTATTGCTTTAACAAGAATAATATTCAAAAACGCTTTGAATTATATTCCATATATTCTTCTTTTCTTTAGCATATATATTCTGACAGGCACACGTTCTATGATTGCCGGACCTACGATTGTAACTGTTTTAGTTTTAATTCTGAGTAATAAAATTAAATCAAAAGCGCTCATTATCTTTCTTGTAATTGCAATCGTCGGAACAACTTACTACATGTTTCAGGATATCATTACCAATTTAATCTCAATCTCCCAGGAGCAAACAGCACATTCAGATGAAGATATACGTGTCAGGGCAGCAAAATTCTTTCTGACCGATTTCTTCCCAAATAAAATAGCTTATATAACAGGAAACGGAGAAGGACACCAGGCTTCTCAATTCGGACTGGAAATTTATTCTTATAAAATTAATTTCGGTTACTATCAATCAGATATAGGAATCATAGGAGAATACACAAAATACGGTGCATTTTTCGTTCTGGGTGTTTTAATCCTTTTATACAAAGGAATCTTTTCCTATTTAGAAACTAAATATCAGTATATTCGGTATTTTTTCATACTAACACTTATCTCTCTTCCTTTATCACAAAGCTTTACAACGCCCGACCATATAATCACAATATGCATTCTGATGTATATTATTGACATGCGCAAAAAATCAAAACCCAAAAACAGGCGCCCAATTGTATATTTTGAAGAATTAGACACTGATAACTAAATGTACATGTTTGTTTTTTTTATAACTTGAACTAAAATTAATAAAATAAAAATGAGAAGATTAGCAGCCTTCAGGTATCACAACAACTTGGAAATTTGTCAAAACCAGCTTGAATTATTCAGGCAAAACAATCCCGATGCTAAAAACAAAAAAAGACGCTTATGAACGTAGCTCTAATCATGCCTGTGCATAATGGATTGATATATTTAAAACGTTTCCTTCCATCGGTAGAAAATGCTATCAATATCGCTTCCGAAGATGCGGATATTCTCTTTTCAATTATTATTATAGATGATGGCTCCTCTGACGGGACCTCCGAATGGTTAGAAAACAACCATCCTAACATTCACATACTTAAAGACAATGGTAATCTTTGGTGGAGCGGGGGTGTTACCAAAGGAGCAAAATATGCCATAGAAACCCTCAATTATGAAGGTGTATTGCTTTGGAACAACGACATTTTACCTCATGACCAGTATTTCCAACGATTAAGCAACAGAATTAAAAAAATCAAAGAAAATGTCATCCTGGGTTCAACAATTTGCGATTTGTCAGAACCTGAAAAAATATGGTCTATGGGAGGAATATTCAACCCCAAAACCGGAAAAAAATACATGCTTGGACTCGATAAAGCCCCACCTTTGAGTGCAGACAAAGATATAGAAGCCGACTGGTTAACCGGGATGGGGACGTATATTCCCTCAAAAGTTTTTGAAACCATCGGCTATTGGAACACAGAACATTTTCCCCAATATTTCGGAGATGCAGATTTTACTTACCGCGCAAAAAAACATGGATTCAAATTAATCGTTGACCCCAAATTAATTCTATACAACGACACCGAAAACTCTGGAATGCTGCATCAGGGAAACTTCAAGAAACTTATGGAATCATTCGTCAGCATCCGGTCAAAATACAATATTAAAAAAGAGATAAAATTTTATCAATTGTATGCCACCAGTCCATTACCTGTTTTTTACCTGTTTGGTAAATATTTCAGATACGTGGGAGGTTTTTTCAAATGGAAATTCCTTAATCTTCTAAAATTAAAGGAAACACATTCTTAACTCAGGAAATCAGAGATATATATTTTATTCAGCTTTCTAACTCTGACAGCGTAATCAAACAACCGAAATAAACACCAATAAATACCATGCGTATCACACTTAAAAATATTTTCCTGGACATTCATAATACAAAAAGTGCATTGGAAACTTGCCAAAACTTTTTGCATTCAGACAAATGCAATTGCATCTTTTTTATCAATGCTCATTGCTTCAATATAGCACAAAAAAACCCGCATTACAGAAAAGCACTCAATCAAGGGAATCTAGTTTTAAATGATGGCGTTGGGATTAAAATCGCTTCTTTCATCCTGAACATCCCTCTTAAAGAAAACATGAACGGGACGGATTTCATTCCCAAATTACTTGAATTTAGCCAGCAACACAAACAGGGTGTTTTTTTGCTAGGAGGAAAGCCAGGAATAGCAGAAAAAGCGCAGTCAAAAATTCAGAAAAAAATGCCAGCCCTCCAGTTTAATGGTACTCATCATGGATATTTTACCGAATCAGAGGCTCAGGAAATTGTTAACCAAATCAATCAAAGCAAGGCAACCGTTCTAATTCTTGGCATGGGTGTCCCGCGACAGGAAATATGGCTACATATCCACTCCAAAAAATTACAGCATATTAAAATAGCCGTGGCAGGCGGCGCCATATTAGATTTTCTATCAGGAAACTTCAAACGGGCTCCACGGTGGATTCGAAAAATTGGACTAGAATGGTTTTTTCGGTTTTCTCTGGAACCCAAAAGACTTTTTACCCGCTATTTTATTGGAAATATCATTTTTCTCACTACCATCTTATCATATAAAATTAAAAAAACATTATCCTCCCAACAAAAAGAATAATCAGGTTAATAATTTTAACTAAAAAAAGACGGGTGCTCCCGAAACACCCGTCTTCTTAACCACAGAATCTCTCCTGCGAAATATGTATTATTGTTTTATAAGTTTATTTCGATACAGTATTTTATTTCCTGATTGAACTCTGAAAATATATACTCCTGACGGCAATCTGCTAACGTCCAATTCAATCCCGTCTCCGCTTAACAAGCCACGCTTTTCTCTGACAAGTTCCAATTTTCCTTCAATAGAATAGAAATAAAATTGTACATCCTCAATTTGCTCATTAATTTTCGACTGGACATTCAATCGATTTCGAACCGGATTCGGATAAATAGCGAAAGATGACTGGCCTCCCCGTTGATGATTGAAAACTGATGTAGTCTCCTTTTCAACAAAAATTTTAGTCGTATCAGTGGAGGATGCATTGTTGTTATCACTTACTGTCAAATAGAAATAAAAAGTGGTATCTGAATCCACTTTAGGAATAAATAACTCAGGTTGCACAGCAGTAGAGTCAGACAAGGCAATCATTTCAGGAGATTCCCAATGATAATAAAGAGAATCTTGATCCGGATCATAAGAATTAGCTCCGTTCAACTCAACATGAGAAGCTTCTGTAGCTGATAAGTTCTCGCCTGCATCTGCAACAGGTGCATGATTCTCTTCTTCAAGGTTTCTTACTGTAACATAGACTGAATCGCTTGAAGAACTTACACTGCCATCGCTCACAGTTAGTTCAAACAGGAACATGGTTTCTGTTTCAACATCTGGTGCGGTAAAATGGGGTTGAGCTACACTGGCATCCGATAAGGTTATGCCTTCAGGAGAGGACCAACTGTAGCTCAATGGATCCTGATCCGGATCATAAGATTCGCTACCATCCAAATCTACCTGTGTGTTTTCATCAACTGTTTGATCTGAACCTGCATCTGCAACAGGCCTGTTATTAGAATTTGATTCGCAATCTCCCTGGTACTCAAATGCACCTATATCAGGGACTCCACTACATGGAACCGGATTTTCTGCATAGTCATAAGCAACACCCACATCTACACCACTATTAATTGCCTGAGAACTTTCTTCAATATAAAAATTCTCTTGGGCTACATCCACAAATTGAGGATCAGAAATCGTACCCGCATCAAAATTACTCGACTCTGATGATATATTTTGAAGATTATTTGATACTTCACAATCAGCAACTTCCAATGAAGTCTGTGAAGGATCGGTCAGATAAATGATGTTATTTTTTATGCTCGAAGGTCTAAGCCAGGAATATATAGAGCGATTATTATCATAAAACACATTATTATATATGTCAGCTCCATGGCTGGCTATATCTATAGCTGTCTGATTTGTTATAAACAGATTATTGTTTACCATGATATCAGGTGAATGCGTATAGACACCAACCAGGGCTCCCTCTATTTTATTTCTGCGAATTTCGGCAGATTCAACACCAATGTATATACTTGCTCCTCCCTGGTCATGCTCACCAGGGCCAATAAAATGATTGTCCTCCAGCACTATATTGTTCACAGTAATATTATCATTTGTGTTGGTAAAAATTACATTGAACTTTCTTCCGGTTCCGGAGCGGTCAATAGTGGTTTCTTTGATTAGTATATCATCAGAACTCATAAACTGTATACCATCTCCTGAAGCAGTTGTCGGGTTTTCATGATAATCCAGATTCACATGATGGATATAGGTGCCGATAATATCAATTCCAAAGGAATTATTTAAAAAGATTCCATCAAGATTGATATCATAGATCTCAGTGTCTTTAATCGTCAAATCCTGAACCTGACCGTAAATTCCGAAATCAGGCTCGTCGTTGGGAATCCCATGAACTACAACATTATCAATTCGCATTCTTCTGTTCGGATTATCTTCACCAAACAGAATGCCTCTTGAGCTGTTTACATAAAGCTCGACATCCTTCAATACAAGGTCCTGACCATTCTTAATATATACCAGGGGTATTTCTAACCTTGGACGATCACCTGTTCCATAAGCCCCAATTGTTACATCGTTCAAAGAATACAACCCCATCGTACTTTCCTGTTCAAGAACTGTTCCTCTGCGAAATAGATAAACACTGTTGTCTGCCAGATTAATGTCATCCCAACTATCATAGGGATGTTCTATTGTTCCGTCTTCCTGAGCATCTCCTGCATTTCCAGGATCAATATAAGTGGTATCCTGACTATAACCACCTATGTAAAATAAACTTAAAAAAATTACCTTGAAAAAAATTGTTTTACTCGTTTTCATAAGCTGTCCTCCCTTTTAATTTCTAAAAAACACATAGCTTTCCCTCCAGACCTCAACCTGCTTTTTTAATTTAGCAAGAAAAAGCCACTGCTAAAGATTTTAAAGATTTCGTGAAATCGCTTTAGCCCATTATATTAATGAAATCAAACAATTGGGAAGTACTGGAATACTTGTTGTTATACTTTCTTACGGACTGGGAACCCAAAACCATAAGACTCTTTTTTTGTTGAATATTCTTACCGCTTTTTCATAATAACCAAAAATACGTGTTAACATAATCCCCACTTTTTCAATTAATAATTCATTTAGCAATAATAATTTTCGATCTATAAAGACTATTTTTTCCAGATCGAATCTCGACTATAAATACCCCGTTATTAAAGCCACTAAGATTTAAATTTATATTTTCACCCGAAGCAATTCGGTTTACATTTTTTCTTCTTTCCAGTGTTCCTCCTAAACTGTATATTAAAATTTGTACATCTTCGAGTACAGTCCCTGATGCAGATTTTATATTTAAAAAATCTTGCACCGGATTTGGATAGATAACAAATTTTGATTCTGTTTTTGATAAAGAATTGAAACTTGAAGTGGCTGTGGAATTATATGTAATCACAACACTGTCACTCTTTGATTGTAGTTTTCCATCACATACCGTGAGTATAAAATAATAACTGGTATCAAAATCAGTCTCTGGTATTTCAAAATAAGGCTTTATCGCACTTGAGTCAGAAAGCGAAATGTCAGCAGGAGATTTCCACATAAATCGTAAAGGATCCTGGTCTGGATCATAAGAACCGCTGCCATCCAAATCTACCTGAGTGTTCTCATCAACTGTCTGATCAGAACCTGCATCTGCAACTGGCCTGTTGTTGGGATTTGTATCGCAATCTCCCTGGTATTCAAAAGCACCTATATCAAGTGCTCCGCCACATGGAACCGGATTTTTTGCATAATCATAAGCAATACCCACATCTACACCACTATTAATTGCCGGAGAGTTTTCTTCAATATAAAAATTCTCTTGGGCTACATCCACAAATTGAGGGTCAGAAATCGTACCCGCATCAAAATTACTCGACTCTGATGATATATTCTGAAGATTATTTGATACTTCACAATCAGCAACTTCCAATGAAGTCTGTGAAGGATCCGTCAGATAAATGATGTTATTTTTTATGCTCGAGGGTCTAAGCCAGGAATATATAGAGCGATTATTATCATAAAACACATTATTATATATGTCAGCCCTGTGACTGGCTATATATATACCTGTCTGATTATTCACAAATACATTATTGTTTATTTTGATATCAGGAGAATGCGTGAAGACACCAACTAAGGCTCCCTCTATTTTGTTTCTGCGAATTTCAACAGATTCAATGCCAATGAATATACTTGCACCTCCCTGGCCATGTTCACCGGGGCCAATAAAATGATTATCCTCCAACACTACATTATTCACTGTTATATTATCATTTGTGTTGGTAAAAATTACATTGAACTTTCTTCCAGTTCCAGAACGGTCAATAGTGGTCTCCCTGATCAATATATCATCAGAGCTCATAAACTGTATACCATCTCCTGAGGCAGTTGTCGGGTTTTCATGATAATCCAGATTCACATGATGAATATAGGTGCCGATAATATCAATTCCAAAGGAATTATTTAAAAAGATTCCATCCAGATTGATATCGTAAATCTCGGTGTCTGTAACTGTCAAATCTTCAACCCGGCCGTAAATTCCGAAATCAGGTTCAGAGCCAGGAACTCCATGAATTACAACATTATCAATTCGTATCCTCCTGTTCGGATCATCATCACCAAATCGAACACCTCTTGTGCTGTTTACATACAGTTCAAGATCCTCCAAGACAAGGTCCTGACTATTTCTTACAGAAATCAGCGGGATTTGTAGCCTCGGACGATCACCTGTTCCATAAGCTCCAATTGTTATATTTTTAAGTGAATACAATTCTATCATTCTTTCCCGTTCCAGAACTGTTCCCCGGCGTAAAAGATAAACACTGTTGTCTGCCAGATTAATGTCATCCCAACTATCATAGGGATGTTCTATTGTTCCGTTTTCCTGAGCATCTCCTTTATTTCCGGGATCAACATAAACAGTATCCTGTCCAAAAAAAATCTTATATCCCGCTAAAATAAAAACCAAACTTACTAGTATTGTCTTCCTCATATATTATCAATTACATTCTAAATTTAATACAACAAAGTGCTCTATGTCCATAAACTCATGTTTCAAAGCATTTTGCGAATTATACGCAACAGTAAACTAAAAGGATACTGTTCTATAAAAATTTTTTAATTGCCACAATATACTGATAAACAGAAAACTAACGCCTGGTATAAATACGTGTTTTTAATTTTATCAATAAAATAGAGCAGTTCGTCACAAACAAATAACCATTAATCATAAAACCCTTTGTTCAAAACTATTTCAGAAACCATTACTAAAAAATATCCAGGCGAACAACTCTTATAATGAATTCGAAGAAAAAAATCTTCAAATTAATCATATAACTCTTTGTATCTCAATTTTTTTTTATATCTTATTAAAGATTTATAAGCTAATAATAACAAACTTACATGAAACGAATAGCGTTGGTAAGGTACCATAACAAGGCGGAAGTATGCAAAAATCGACTTGATTTGTTTTGGAAATTTAATCCTGGTGTCAAACTATATGGCTTATATGGCGGAAAAGAAGAAATGTTTCCAAAATATCAGGAAACATTCCAATCATATTTCACAGGTCATTACTGTATCCGGAATCAGTCCGATACATGGAAATGGAAGAATGGTGACCTTTCTTTTCGACTATGGTATAAGGATTTTGGTCATACCATTGATTTTGACATGCTTCACATTCTGGAATGGGATCTGCTCATTATGGATCGTCTTGAATCGTTATATGCAAACATCCCGAAAAATGGAATGGGGTTAACCGGGTTGATACCTATAGAAAAAATAGAAAAACAATGGTTCTGGACAAGAGATGAGAAGCAGAAAGCGGAATGGAATGCACTAAAAAAATATGTAAAAGATAATCATGGGTTTTCAGGGCCATATATGGGGTCTGTCGCACCCGGAATTTGCATCCCTAAAGCTTTTTTGGAAGATTATTCCCAAATCACAGTACCTGATTTATGCAATGATGAATTAAGAATAACCCTGTTTGCACAAGCTTTAGGATACAAACTTTACGACACGGGTTTTTTCAAAAAATGGTTTTCCAAAAGGGAGTGGAAATATTTCAATTGCAACGACCAGGAAGTTTCAGAACACAACATTATGAAACAGCTCCAAAAACCAAATGGAAGAAGAGTTTTTCATCCCTATAGAGAGCAGATAGATATTGAAAAGATAAGTAACATCCTACAAAAAAGACAATATGATTTTAACATATTATAAGACTACTAACAATTTCGGAGATGCTCTAAATCCACTGATATTCAACCATTACCTGCCAGACTTTTTCGATGATAACCCTGAAAGCATTTTTCTCGGCATAGGCACTATATTGGGCCTTGAAAAAGGAACTTCAAAAACAAAAAAAATAATCGTTTTCAGCTCAGGTTATGGAAAGGGAGATCAATTCACATACGGTGAACCACCAAAATTAGATAATAAGTATGAAATCATTTGTCTGAGAGGCCCACTGACGGCAAAATTTTTCGGTCTTGACCCCGCACTTGCTATTTCTGACGGGGCATTATTACTAAAAGACATGCCTTTCCATCCTGTTGATCAAACCTACAACTGCTCTTACCTACCTCACCATGTTAGTGAAGATATGTTCTCTGGGTGGAAAGAATTAGTAGAATCCGAAGGAATTCATTACATCAGCCCACAGGATGATGCTTTATCAGTTATTCAACAAATCAGAAAAAGCAAGCTGATTATTACAGAAGCTATGCATGGAGCCATTGTAGCCGATGTCTTTCGTGTTCCCTGGATACCTGTCAAATCATTTTCTCACATTAATGAATTTAAATGGAACGACTGGGCATTTACAGTAAACATGAACATCAGATTTCATGTAGTAAAATCATTATTTAACGACAAGCACATTCAGGAATTGCTAAACAAAAAGATCAAAATAACTAAATACAAACCTGTTGGTTCTCTGTCAAACAAATTATACAAACTCACTCGTCAGAAGCAAAGGAAAAAATTTTTTGTGCATGAGCTAAGGTTGTTAAAAAGAAGTACACCTTACCTCAGCCATGAAAATCTACTTAATGAAAAAGTTAGCTTGCTCAGAGAAAAGATTGAGTTAATTACTGAAAAATACGGTATAGAATCTACTCATAATTAAAATAATATAAAATGAAAATCGCTTATCTCTCCATTCACGATTCTACCAATATCAGAAGTTATTCAGGAACAGGGTATTTCATTCCGAAATCATTGATGTTCAACGGCGCGGATGTACATTATATAGGGAGTCTAAAAACAAAGCCTTACCTTCCTGAAAAATTTAATGAATTATTTTATCGGCACATTCACAAAAAAATTTATTGGATGAACAGGCAACCCAGAGTTATTAAAAATTATGCCAGGCAGATAAAAAGCAAAATAAAAGAAATTAATCCTGATGTTATCTTAAGTTTCTCAGGACCTACTATAGCACTGT
Organism: Bacteroidota bacterium; assembly: GCA_051746885.1. Lineage (GTDB taxonomy): Bacteria > Bacteroidota > Bacteroidia > Bacteroidales > UBA12077 > JAGXLC01. Next base: position 9,750 of record JBNJFN010000050.1, read on the forward strand.
TAGAAACTGACAAACCCATTGTTTTGTGGCCGGACGCAGTCTTTGGTGACATTATCGATTTTTATCCTGAATTCACGAATATGGCCAGGAAAACGATAAAGAACGGAAACAAAATGGAACAATATGCACTGGATCGCTGCAGTCACATCATATATTCATCTAACTGGGCTGCAGAGGGGGCAATGCGGCATTATAACATTAGCCGGGACAAGATAAGTGTTATACCTTACGGGGCCAATATTGAAACCACCTGGGATGAAGAAACCGTTGAACAAAAAATTCAATCGAAGAACAGTGATCATTGCAACCTTCTTTTTGTTGGTGTTGACTGGTACAGAAAAGGAGGGAATCTTGCTCTGCAGGTTGCAAAAAATCTAAACAAACAAGGGCTAAAGACAGAATTAAACGTTCTGGGTTCAAGACCTGATGATGAAAAAAACTTACCTGATTATATTAAAGTCCATGGTTTTGTTAGCAAAGAAACAAAAGAAGGAAAAGAGCTAATTCACAATCTAATCAGCAATGCACATTTTCTCATCTTACCTACACGGGCAGATTGTACTCCTATTGTTTTTGCTGAGTTTAATTCCTACGGAATTCCATGCCTGACAACAAAAGTCGGAGGCATTCCTACACTTATAAAAGATAATGTAAACGGAAAGCTCTTTTCGCTGGATACACAAGCAGAAGAATACTCGGAGTATATCTTATCGCTTTTTAAAGATTATGAACAATACAAAAAACTTGCCCGAAGCTCGTTCAGAGAATATAAAGAACGTCTTAACTGGGAAGTATCAAGCAAAAAGGTGTATAACCTGCTAAAACAAGTCATAGAAAAATCATCGAAGTGAATACCTTAACAATACTTATACCCTTACATAACAACATTAATCTGACAAGGCAATTGTATACGAACAATGCTTAAAGAAATCCTGAATGATAAATAAAATGAAAAAATCAAATAACATAACAAGAATTTATATATATCCAATAACTGCAAGATTTGAACAAAAATATGACAATCCGTATATCAATGATGTGATAGCCTCACTCGGAAATTATTTTGTTTGCGTTAACAAAGACCACCCTTCCAAAATTGGCATTTTTAACCTTTTTAATTACTTTTTTAAAACCGAAGTGTTTCACCTGAATTGGATTGAAGACCTTCCGGATAAGAAAGGGGGATATATTCAAACTCTATTCTTTCTGACCTTCTTATTTTTTGCAAAAATTTCACAGAAAAAAATCATTTGGACAGCTCATAATAAAATAAGCCATCACAAAACGCATTCAACGTTAAAAAACTTCCTCATCAAACTTTTAGTCAGACACAGTAACTATATCATCACTCACAGCCATGAGGGAGTTCGATTTGTAAACAGCCTGAATGGAAACCCGAAAAAAAATCCCGTTCTCTATATCCCCCACCCCATAAAACCTAACTTGCTGAATTCAACCGATTCTCCTAAATACGACCTGATTATCTGGGGAAACATTCGCCCATACAAAGGCATTGATCTTTTTCTTGACTACCTTAAAAAACAAAGTTTACTGGAAAAGTATAACATACTGATTGTCGGGAAAATTTCAGATCCTGATTATGAAAAAGTACTACAAAGCTATCAGTCAAAAACGATCACTATTTTAAATCAATTTATTGAAAATGAAAAGCTACAAGAACTCATACAAAAATCCAATATTATACTGTTCACTTATCAAAAAGAATACGTTCTGAGCTCCGGTGCTTTAACTGATTCAGTGGCCTATGGCAAAAGAGTAATTGGCCCGGATATCGGAGCGTTTAGAGATCTAAAAAAGGCTGGTTTAATTCAGACCTATAAAAATTTTGATGATTTAATTAAGCTTCTTGACAAACAATTGGAGCAAAACAATCAAATCGATTCAACAATTTTAAATCAGTATTTTAAAAACAACAGTTGGTCAAATTATGGTGAAAAACTCCATGATTTGGTTGCTGCAAAAGAATAAAAAAAACTATTATGAAATTCATTATAATTATCCCTGCAAAAAACGAGGAAGCAAACATAGAAAAAACATTGTTGTCCATTATACATCAGACCAAAAAACCTGAGTTGTGTCTGGTTATTGATGATGCTTCTACTGACTCCACAACTGAAATTGTCCATAAATACGAAAGCCAACATCCATTTATTGAATGTCATACAAAAAGCGGAAAAGATAAAAGCTATCAGTTAGGGGGAAAAGTCGTTAAAGCTTTTCACTTTGGAAAAGAACTCATTGACCAAAGAAACATAGCTTATGATTACATCATCAAGATGGATGCAGATATTCAATTTGACCCGGATTTCCTGGATAAAATAGAACAACGATTGATAAAAGATAAACACGGGATTGTATCCGGCACACCCTACCAAATTATTGGAGGTACAAAAAGGTATATAACCAGTCCGACATGGCATACCAATGGAGATTTCAAAATATATAATAAAAAATGCCTAAATGAAATGAACGGACTTACTCCGAATTTGGGCTGGGACTGTGCAGACAACATTGCAGCCATGGAAAACGGCTGGGAAACAATTGCATTTAGAGATATTTTTTATGAACAACAACGTCCCATTGGAAGATACTCCCCTTTTGAAGGAAGAATCCGTCAAGGCAGAGGTGCTTATGTTCTACGATACAGCCCGGGATACATCTGGTTAAAACTAGTTCAGGATCTATTCAAAAAACCTTATATCATTGGTGCTATATATCAATTCTATGGATATCTGCACTGCCATTATCATAAAGATAAAAGAACCGTCACCAGATCACAGGGGCGTATTTTAAGACAACTTTTATGGCAAAGCTTCTTTGAAAGAGTCAAAAACCGGAAATTTTTCATATTCCAATTTTTTAACAAAAACAAACATGAGAAGTCACTTGTACACTAAGCATCATTGTATTAATTAACAATTTCTTTTTTTTCTTAGGATAGTTGCCAGTGAAAATTAAATAAAAAAACCCCGAAAAATCGGGGTTCTTTTGCTATTCCTCATCAAGCGAAAGCCTTTTGTTCAGCTTCTTGTTTTTCTTCTCTTTTTTCCCCTCTATCATATTTTTCTTCTTCTTATTCGAATTCTGGGGCTTCTTCTCTTGCGATTTTCGTTTCATCTTTTTTTTATTAAAGGTTAAATAATTAGAAAAATACTGGTCCCTGTCAGAGACAGGAATAATTTGTAAATTATTCGGGCTAAATCTTAAAAATAAACTAAACCCCCGGCCCTGTCTGTTTCCTGTTGAGCGAAAGGAAGAACAGACAGGCTTATTCATCGACTTTTGTCTACAAATAGTTCATGAGGGTTTCATTATTTTGACGTAAATAAACATAGTAAGTCACTTCTTTTTTTATTTTTTATTCAACTTTTTTTGCCGATGATGAATAACTTTTTATTGACTTATATGATTATTCATCGTAACTTTAAATATTTCAGCATTAATAAACTATCATGAATTAAAGCCTTTAAAATGAAAAGTCCTGGAACTGTACCTAAAAATGACTATGAATTAATTGAAAGGTACAAACAAGGGGAAAAGGATGTAACCGGCATCCTATATAAGAAATATTTCACCAAAGTCTTTCATAAGTGCTTATCATTTGTAAAAGACGAAAGCGAAGCCAATGACCTGACTCAGGACATTCTAATTAAAGCCATTGAAAACCTCGACAAATTCAAAGGAACAGCTCTGTTCTCCACATGGCTTTATTCAATCACAATAAATCACTGTATTGAATATATGAAGAAAAAAAATCAATATAAAAAAGTTGAAATTGAACATGCAATGCTACTTCCTGAGGAAGATAGGAGCAAAAACGAGTATCTGGAAGGATTTATAGACACTACACTAAAAAGCCTCTCTCAACAGGAGAAAGAATTACTTGAACTAAAATATAATCAAGGATTATCAATTAAAGAATTACAGGAAAAATTAAATTTATCGGCCAGCGCCATAAAAATGAGACTAAAAAGAGCCAAGACTAAAGCTGCAAAATCATACAATCTTTATCTATCCAAAATTGCCTACTTATAAAAGCAATTAGCTCCTGGTTTTTCCCACTCAAAATTATACAAAAATTCATCTCTCGTATTTGCTTTTGTCCGTGTATAAATTGTTAAAAATAAAATTATAAAATATACCCGCTTCATTAATAAGATAAAACTCCTTTCTTCACTGCTCTTAGACCAAAGTAATAAATAAAACAAACCGCTCTCTAAAATAAAAATCAAATGTAATTCCATATCACTCTGATTTAGCACAAAACCATACTATAAGTGTTTTTCAATTTCGAAAAAATATTATATATTAGCAACTAAATCTTCTTAACAAACCAACATTAAACTCTTTTTATGAAAAAGATAATATTATTGATCTTTTGTTT
>JBNJFN010000051.1:0-13998 GCA_051746885.1 Bacteroidota bacterium
TCAATATAAGGCTTCGAACGGCTTCTTTTTCTACTTCGTGAAAATATCCATTGATTAAAGAAGTATTTACTTCATCTTCACCTTGTTCCTCAATCAAACTATTGGTAAATTCTTCCTTGATGGCATCCAATGCCTCGTTCCTTTCCTTTTTACTTTTATTGGTTTTGGCTGCCTCATAGATTTTATCGTACAATTGTTCCCTTATCCGGGCCCTTAGTTCTTCGTCGTTTTCTTCGTGTTCGTATTCTCTTTTCTGAATATTTAGTTCTTCAGCGATCTCGTTCTGGGCAATGCAATGCATTTTGATGGCTTCATGCGCAAATTTGATGGCTTCAAGCATTTCTTGTTCGGAAACTTCTGACATTTCTCCTTCAACCATCATTACGTGTTCCATATTCGCACCTACCATGATATCCATATCGGCTTGTTCCAGTTCTTCAAAAGTGGGATTGATTTTGAAATGCCCATCTATTCTTGCTACTCTTACCTCCGAGATGGGCCCGTTGAACGGAACGTCGGAAACCGAGAGCGCTGCCGAAGCAGCCAAACCTGCAAGCGCATCGGGAATAATGTGTTTATCTGCTGATATTAAGTTGATCGTGACAAAGGTTTCGGCGTGATAATCTTCAGGGAACAGGGGCCGAAGTGCCCTGTCAACAAGCCGGGCAATTAAAATTTCATAATTGGATGGACGGGCTTCACGTTTTAAAAATCCGCCGGGAAACCTTCCAAAAGATGCGAATTTTTCTTTGTATTCCACGGTAAGGGGCATGAAATCTACATCTTCCTTAGCTTCTTTGGCAGATACTACCGTAGCCAAAAGCATGGTCTTCCCCATTTTGACAACCACCGATCCGTCTGCCTGATTGGCAACTTTTCCGGTTTCAATGGTTATTTTTCTTCCTTCTCCCAGGTCAATGGTTTTTTGCAAAAAAGTAGTGTTGTTCATAAAAATAATTTTTCAAGGTAAGATAATGTATTGGAAGAAAGTGAAGAACAAATAAAATATCTATAAAGTTATACGCTTAAATTTTTATATTATTGCATCTATAGAATATTGAAAAACAACCAGCTTGACAATAGTTAAAGCAGTAGTTGGTTTTTAACAATGGCGAATGCGTAACTTTACAGACAAGCTCTTCTTACTTACGTAACTTAAGTTGTTTAACAATGTTTCGGTATCTTTCGATATCCTTTCTTTTTAAATAATTTAACAGTCTTCTTCTTTTGCCCACAAGCTGTAAGAGTGCCCTTTGGGTACCAAAATCTTTTTTATGGGTCTTAAGATGATTGGTTAAATCGGTAATTCTTCTGGTAAATAAAGCAATTTGGCTTTCCGGCGATCCTGTATCATTATCACTATTTCCGTAATCTTTAAAGATCTGTTTCTTTTCCTCTGATGTTAAACTCATAGTATTCGTTGTTTGATATAAATTTTTCCCATTATAATAAGAAGTGCAAAATTATTGATTTTTTTTTTCTTAACAAGAATCAGAGAAAAAAAATCATATTCTTCCTTGTTTGTTATGTATTTGCTATTCAATGATATTTAAAAGAATTAGGAGAAAAGAGCAGTTCTTTTTCGGACTTCAGTTTCTCGCCAACCAGACCGTTAGCTCCGGCTATCAGGATTTTCATCGGGGAGATTGATTTTTCGGGTTAGTACGTCTTTTTTATGATTGCATTTCCAATTTGACAATCAAGACATTTTTTAAGGTTGCAGTAATTGTTTTTCAATTGTAATAAAGCCTGGGTATGATATGCATTGGGGGAATCAATACCAGTCTTTTGCCATTTGCTTATGATCGCATTTTTTTCAGGAGGTATTTTTAATAAAAAATCCAGAGACCTTTCTTTAAATTCCTGCTTATTATGTTTTTGTCCGTACAAGAAAAGAAAAGGTACAAGGGTATTGATAACAAGAATATAAAAGGTGTTTTCGCCTAGATTTTTTCGTTTCTTATGCGTTTCTTTGTGAAAACGGTAGTGGTATTGCCAATAAGCTGAGGTTTCCGTTTCAAAAAATTTTTTCAGTCCGGATACATGTTTTTCATCAAGTATATGAGAGAAAAGACGGTTTGATTTGTGGATCAATGCACATAATTGTGCTATTCGCACGGTTGGAAAATTACCCGGGCGCAGCCGAGCAAATTTCCAAAGGTGTTTTTCCATGGGTTTTAAGTGCCACTTCTTTTTAAGATATTGATATTCCCTGAATAATTGCTGATGATATTCATCATGCATAACCATTTGGTCCAGGAAACCAGCCTGTCCGAAGAACAAGGCTTCAAGCTGGAAAAGGTTGTCTTTATGCCGGGTAACTATTTTCAGTGGAATCGATCTGGCCAGTAGTTCAAAGGGTTCCCCATTTACCTTAAAGCCGAAATTCCTGGCTAATTTATGGTAAAACGTTGTTTCCCAGTTATTCTTATTGACTTTCAAATCCTTTTCTATCTCTTTTGATTTGATTTCCAGTCGTTCGATGGTAAGCTTACTGAGCCAAAAATCTATTATAAACGAATCAATCGAATGGATTTTCTTTTCACAGGGAACCCATGCTTCTTTCTCCAATAGGTTTTGGTAGTTTTTAAATAAAGTTTGTGAAAACTTCAGCTCGGTTGTGGGAATGGTTTCGCCGGTTGTTCTTTTTACTTCCTGATTGTGGGTTAAAACTACCTGGAGAATCACATTGTCATAAGCCTTATCACTATCATGGCCATGATGGTACCAGTCGGACGAGTTGATATGAATTTCTACGTTGCCTACCCATAAGGTATTGCCAATTTTTATTTTGGCATTTTGAAAATCCGGCCCTGAATCCGTATTGGGCATGCCGACATCCATTACATCAATGTTTTCCCCGTCAACCGTTCGGAGCTTTTTCTCATCGAACAGCCTGTATTTCCATAAGTAATGCAGGAATTTTTCCGGAATTTTTTCCATTTCTTCTATGGTTAGAGATACCAATAGTCAAATATAATAAATTCTGGTTTATACCCTTTCTTTTTATCAGGGGCAGTCTTAATTTTTTCCAGTTTCCTTTCAAATAAATAAGCAAATAATGCCTTGCCGGGACTTTTAGTGTTTTGGTTATCTTTTTTCTACTACGGCAGAAATTGTTGCATTTCCTGCTGTAGCTCACGGGTTTTAGCACCGGCTGACTCTGCAAACTGTTCCGATGAATCGGCAAATATTATAGACCGGGATGCATTGACCAACAAGCCGCCCTGATGGTTCATGCCTTGCCGGGATACTTCTTCCAGGCTGCCTCCCTGCGCGCCCACGCCAGGTACCAGCAGAAAGTGGTGAGGGATGATTTTTCTGATATGAGCTAATCTTTCAGCCTTTGTAGCCCCGAAAACAAACATGGTATTATCTTTAGATCCCCATTTTGCAGAAGCTGCGATAACCTTTTCAAACAGGTGCTGCTTTTCTGCGTCAGAATAAAAATATTGAAAATCGGATGCGCCCTGATTGGAAGTTAATCCGAGAATAATCACCCATTTGTCTTCAAATTCCAAAAAAGGCTGCACGGAATCGCGCCCCATGTAAGGCCCGATGGTTATTGCATCGAAGTTGAGCGTTGAGAAAAAGGCTTGTGCATACTTTTTTGCTGTATTTCCGATATCCCCCCGCTTTGCATCGGCAATCAGGAAGATCTCAGGATGATATTCTCTTATATAGGTAGCGGTTTGTTCCAGCGTCTTCCATCCTCCGCTGCCAAGCGCTTCATAGAATGCAGTGTTTATCTTGTAAGCCACACAGAATTTGTGAGTTGCTTCCACAATGGCTTTGTTGAATTTGAATACAGGGTCCTTTTCCTTTTTTAGATGTTCCGGAATCTTATTCCAATCGGAATCCAGACCAACACACAAATAACTTTTTTTGGACAAAATTTCCTGATATAAGCCGCTTGCGTCCATTTTATTCTTCTTCTATACCTGTCTCTTTTAATTTTTCGGCATTCTCTGCCATCTGGAGCTTATCTATGATTTCCTGTATGTTTCCGTCCATTACCGATTCAAGGTTGTATTGGGTAAGATTGATTCTGTGGTCCGTAACCCTTCCCTGGGGAAAGTTGTAAGTCCTTATTTTTGCAGAACGATCACCGCTTGAAACCATCGTTTTTCTCTTGGAGGCAATATTATCAAGATGCTTCTGTAATTCCAGGTTGTAAAGCCTGGATCTTAATTCTGCTTTTGCTTTGTTCAGGTTTTTTAACTGGGATTTTTCATCCTGACATGTTACCACGATACCACTGGGAATGTGTGTAAGCCTTATAGCGGAGTATGTAGTGTTCACCGACTGTCCTCCGGGACCGGACGACATGAACACGTCTTTTCGGATCTCCTCGTCTTTAATCTCAATATCTACATCCTCCGCTTCAGGCAATACAGCAACGGTTGCGGCTGAGGTATGCACCCTTCCCTGGGTTTCGGTCTGGGGTACCCGTTGAACGCGATGAACCCCTGATTCATATTTTAGCGTTCCGTAAACCTTATCACCGCTTACTTTCATTACTACTTCCTTGAAACCTCCTACAGTTCCTTCAGAAGCATGGGTTACCTCCACTTTCCAATTCTTATTTTCACAATATTTGACATACATCCTGTACAGATCCCCTGCAAATATGCTTGCCTCATCACCCCCGGTTCCTGCCCGGATTTCCATAAAGGCATTCTTATCGTCTTCAGGATCTTTCGGAATCAGCAGCATTTTGATTTTATCCTCCAGGGGGCCTTTTTTATTGTTGAGCTCATCAAGCTCCTGTTTGGCCATCTCCCGAAGCTCTTCATCTTCCTCATTTTCCAGAATTTCTTTATCTGTTTTGATGCTTTCCAAAAGCTGTTTATATTCTTCATAGGCATCTATGATGGGCTGAAGATCCTTATATTCCTTATTAAGCCTAACATACCGATCCATGTCCGCCATTATATCAGGATCGGTGATCAGCTCACTTACTTCGTCAAAGCGCATTTTGACGCCTTCAAGCTTCTGAAGTATCATGTTTTTATTTTCACTCATAATTTTTCTTGTTTAACCGTCAATAATGGATAACGGTATTAAGCATACTCAAATGTTCCATGGGTGGATTTGATTGTCAATTTTTTTTCTTCGGATTGATGACATCTCCCCACAGCTTTAGCTTCCAGGTTCCAGGCTTTTGCTGTTTCAATTATATTATCCACTAGTTTTTCAGGAACGTAAAGTTCAAAACGATGCCCCATGTTAAATACCTGGTACATCTCTTTCCAGTCGGTTCCGGATTCCTGTTGGATGATCCGGAATATTTCCGGCGGTTCAAAAAGATTGTCCTTTACCACGTGAAGCCTGTCAATAAAATTCAGGATCTTCGTTTGGGCGCCCCCACTGCAATGGATCATTCCGTGGATACCGGAATGATATTGCTTCAAAATCTCTTTGACCACCGGCGCGTAGGTTCGGGTGGGAGAGAGGACCAGCTTCCCTGCATCCATGCCGGGCTTTTCAGTTTTATCAGTAAGCCGGTAACTTCCCGAATAAACCAAATCATCCGGGAGAGCCGGATCAAAACTTTCCGGATATTGTTTGGCCAGATAATTGGCAAATACATCATGCCGGGCCGAGGTAAGCCCGTTGCTTCCTATACCACTGTTATACTCTTTTTCGTAAGTGGTTTGCCCCGATGAGGATAGCCCCACAATGACATCTCCTGCCTGAATGTTGCTGTTGTCTATTACCTGATCCCTCCTTAGCCGGACGGTAACCGTTGAATCCAGTACCAATGTTCTTACCAGATCTCCTATATCTGCAGTTTCTCCGCCTGTGGACCAGATTTGAATGCCCAGATCTCTCAGCTCCTGCAAAATTTCTTCTGTACCATTGATGATAGCCGATATCACATCCCCGGGGATCAGATTCTTATTTCTTCCAATGGTTGAGGAGAGCAGTATATTGTCATAAGCTCCCACGCATAGCAGATCATCGAGGTTCATCACCAGCGCATCCTGGGCTAAGCCTTTCCATACGCTCATGTCACCGGTTTCTTTCCAGTACATATAGGCCAGAGACGATTTGGTTCCAGCACCGTCTGCATGCATGATGTTGCAAAAGGCTTCATCTCCGCCGATCACGTCCGGGATAATCTTGCAAAAAGCATTGGGGTATAAGCCTTTGTTAATATGTTGCAGTGACTGGTGCACATCCTCCTTGGATGCCGAAACGCCTCTTTTATTGTATCTGGATTCCTGTGACATGATGCCTGGGTTTTACGGTTGACAAAATTACGAATTCGAAACGGATTAGTGCAAGAGTTGTCAATAAACTCGACAATCAAAAATTTATTTGATAATTGTTTTGAGAACCTTGAAATCAAAATAAAAACGCACCATACCATTTAAGTATCGTTTTTGGTGGTAGCCAAATATCATGCTTTTAGCGGGTTATTGGTACTTTGTGTCGAACCAACCGGCATACACACGAGTACCCTATATATTGCACAACCCTCCAATCGCCACATGGAAACCAAACTCTTTACGGCTCGTAATCGGTGTCGATTACTTTAAATTCAGTACGACGATTAATCTGATGTGCTACTTCTCTTTGTTCTTCTGTTTCCAGATCTTCTATGAATTCTTCTGTAAGTTCTGTTCCCTCCTCCAGAAAATCGTATTCTTCTGCAATGTTTTCGTCAACTACCTTGGGTTTGGTAGCGGCATAACCTTTGGCTTTTAATCTTTCCGAATCGATCCCGTTATCGATCAGGTAATTGACCACTGATTGAGCTCGTTTGGTAGATAATTCAATGTTATAAGAGTGATCTCCCCTAAAGTCGGTATGAGATCTTAGTTCTATAGTCACTCTTGGATTATCGTTTAAGGTTTCCACCAATTGATTCAGCGCTTCTTTCGATTCTGATCTCAAATTCCACTCGTCATAATCATAAAAGATGTTGGGCAATTCAATAGGTTTTTCGATTGATGAGAGCAAAAGCTCCGGCTCGAATACCTTACTTTCCTCCCGGTCTTTTGTAGAGATGTTTTCTTTATTGGTCAGATATTTTTCTTTTGAAGCTACGAAAACATAGTCTGTTTCCGGTTGGAGCATGAATTTGAATTCCCCGTCTTCGTCCGTTTCGGAACTCATGCTCATCCCATTGCTTGCAACCAATTTGACAGAAGCATTCTGAATCGGTTCTTCAGATTTTTTATCTTTTACCGTTCCTTCAATACTGAATTTTAAAGGTGGCAGAACAAAAGAGTAGATTTTATCATTCATTTCTCTGGACGATGAGAAATATCCCTTTTCCTTTTCTCTTTCAAATATAATTCCGAAATCATCGTGTGTTGAATTGATGGGATACCGCATATTCTCAATTTCATATTCTCCGTTGCTTTGCTCGGTGGCTTTAAATATGTCCAGTCCTCCCATCCCCGGGTGATAGTCGGAAGAAAAATAAAGTGTACCGTCGGGATGTATAAAAGGGAACATTTCATTGCCCGGGGTATTGATGTCTTCTCCAAGATTAACGGGTTCACCCCATTCGCCATCGCTTCGATCTACTTTCCATATGTCCATTTTCCCTTGTCCGCCGGGCATATTGGAGACAAAATATAAGGTAGAGCCGTCATCAGTGATTGATGGGTGAGCTACTACCAGGCTATCGGCAGCCAGAGAGAGGGCTTCGGTGTTTTCCCATTCTCCGTCGTTTTTTATAGTTCTCAGGATCTTACAACCTTTAGTTTCCCGGTTGCTAATTTCACATCTTGTAAAATACATGGTGTTGTAATTGTCTGTAAAGGAAGGGGCTCCTTCTTCTGCTTCCGTGTTTACATTGCCCTCTATAGGTTCTGGATCGCTCCAACTTCCTGAAGCCTCTTTTTGAGAATAAAAAATATCCGTAAAATGCCCTCCGGTTCCTCTGTGCATTCTGTCCCCGGTACATTCTTCTCTTGAAGAGGTAAAGTATATTTCGTTATAATCTTTTTTGGAATAGTTGGGACAAAAATCTCTTTCCACGGAATTAAGAAATTTTTGTTCTGCGATTTTATATCCGCTTGGATTCTCTTTCCATTTTTTTGCGAGGGAGCAAGATTCTACACCCATTTCTCCCTGCGGATCGTCGGGATTTAATTCCTGGTATTCTTCGTAATTTTCAATGGCTTCATCGAATTTTTCATTCGTCTTTAAAGCATTTGCATAATATAGATATATACGTGGATTATCGTACTCTCTTTTGATGGTTTTACTGTACCACAGTTCGGCTTTTTTGGGTTGGCTTGTTTTTCTGTAACACTCGGCGATTTTAAATGTTATTTCGTCCTTAATTTCTTTTCCCGGTATTTTATCGAAAGCCTCTCTGTACATGTCTACTGCCTCATAAAATTGACCGGCCTCATAAGTTTCTTCAGCCTCCTCGTAAAATCTCATTTGAGCATTTGTCTCTGAAAACAGGCAAATGCTCAGGATGAAAGGGATCACGAATTTTAATTTCATATATCATCGTTTTTATCTGACTCGCAATTCTCTAAAATCAACGAAATGATAAGCTCCATGTTGCTTTACATCGTTGAAAAAAGTCAATTAGCCTGCGTAAAAGTAAAGATTTTTGGTCAAAATAAAAAGATTGATATACAAATCTAACTAGCGGGTAAATAACATTTCCCGGTATTTTGGGAAAGGCCACATTTCGTCATCAACAATTCTTTCCAATTTATCAATATGATTTCGGATTTCACTAAAATAGGTAACTACATTTTGATGATAGGCATAGGCCTTTTGTTTTTCATTTTCAATCTGATTGGCTTTTTTTCGTGCATTAACCATATCCACCACTTTTTCTCTTATGGTATTGACATGCCGTGCAATTTTTTCCACCGTATCCATTTGATGGTGGGCCATAGCCTTATACTGTTCCTCGGGATAAATTTCCTTGAGGCTTTTGATGTTCTCCATCATGGTATTCTGATATTTGATGGCAGTAGGGATGATATGATTCATGGCCAGATCTCCCAAAACCCTTGCTTCAATCTGCATTCTCTTTGTGAAATGTTCCAGTTGAATGCCTTGGCGCGCTTCCAGCTCCCTTTCATTAAGTATGTTGTTATTTCTGAAGACTTCGATTGTTTTGGGAGATAGGAAGGCTTCCAGGGAACCGGGAATGCTTTTAATGTTTGACAGACCGCGTCTTTCTGCTTCTTCTACCCATTTCTGGCTGTAACCATCACCTTCAAAACGGATTTCTTTTGATTCCATGATATATTGTTTCAGGACTCTAAAGATGGCTTCATCCTTTTTTATATTTTCCTCAGGAATCAGCTTATCCACTTCTTTCTTGAACTTATTCAGTTGGTCAGCCACAATGGTATTTAAAACGATCATGGGGGAAGCTACATTTGCTGATGAACCTACTGCTCTGAATTCAAAACGATTTCCCGTAAATGCAAAGGGGGAGGTTCTGTTTCTGTCGGTGTTGTCGTGCAGAATTTCAGGGATTTTTCCTATATCCAGCTTGAGCTCGCCTTTCTCTTCAGGCGTCATCTTGGTATTGTCTACTCTTTGTTCCAGCTCATCGAGCATTTGTGTGAGTTTGTGACCTATGAATATGGATATTATGGAGGGGGGTGCCTCATGCGCTCCCAGTCGATAATCATTCCCTGTAAAAGCTACGCTGGCCCTTAGTAAATCGGCATGTTCGTATACTGCCTTAATAATATTGATGAAGAAAGTAATGAACTGAAAGTTATTTTTGGGGGTCTTCCCGGGGGCCAGCAAGTTTTTGCCTGTATCGGTCAATAGCGACCAGTTGTTGTGTTTTCCCGAGCCATTGATGCCATCAAAAGGCTTTTCATGGAAAAGGACCCGAAAATTATGTTTTTTGGCGACTCTTTCCATGAGGGTCATCAATATCTGGTTATGGTCTACTGATAGGTTGGCCTCCTCAAAACGGGGGGCACATTCAAATTGGTTGGGGGCTACCTCATTGTGTCTTGTTTTTACAGGTATTCCCAATCGATATGCCTCTATTTCAAAATCACGCATAAAGTTTTTCACCCTGTCGGTAAGGGATCCAAAATAATGATCGTTTAATTGCTGATCCTTTGGCGAAGGATGTCCGATCAAGGTTCTTCCGGTGAGATAGAGATCGGGCCTTGCATTATAGAAAGCTTCATCTATCAGAAAATACTCCTGTTCCCACCCAAGGGTTACATTCACTTTGTTGATGCTTTTATCGAAATATTGACATACATCTGTAGCCGCTTTATCGATATAATTAAGCGATTTAATGAGCGGGGTCTTATAATCCAGGGCCTCTCCATTATATGACACAAAGATTGTTGGGATACAAAGGGTTCTGCCATAGACGAAAGCAGGTGAAGAAGGATCCCAGGCTGTGTAGCCCCTGGCTTCAAAGGTATTCCTTAGTCCTCCGCTGGGGAAACTGGAAGCATCGCTTTCCTGCTGCACCAACATCTCTCCCTGAAAGTTTTCAATGATTCCCCCATTGTCGGCGGGTTCAAAAAAGGCATCATGTTTTTCAGCAGTTGTTCCTGTTAAAGGATGGAACCAGTGAGTATAATGCGTTGCACCACGATCAATGGCCCAGGCTTTCATGCCTGAGGCTACCTGGTTGGCATATTGTCTTTCAATTTTTATACCTTTCTCTATGGCTTCAAGTACATTGTCATATGCTTCTTTTGAAAGATACTCCTGCATTTTCTGCTTGTCGAAAACATTTTCACCGAAATAACGGGAAGTCTTCACAGCAGGTAACTCAACATGAAGCGGTTTACGGTTTAAGACTTCTTCTATTGCTTTAAATCTGACAGTAGACATAACCCTATAAGTTTTTAAATAATAAATGCAAATATATTAAATATTTAAAATCCCTCAAGGTTTTAGGGGGTAGAATTGGGATTATTTTAATTTTTTTTGACATTCCCCTGGATAATTAGGGGTGGATAGATCAGATAGGGATGATAAAGTTTTTGGGTTTATGTATATGGAATATGGCTTTATCCTGTTTTGTGTGCAATAACATCTCAGGGAAATGCTGGAGAAATTAAAATTTTGTATATTTTTGCATTGACATGAATAATTATACTTCAAAAGATAAGATTGAGCGGTTGCGCCTTGTCAGTAGTTTGATCCGGGAGAAAAAGATAACCTCTCAGGAGGAATTGCTGGAATATGTTAAAGAGCACGGTTTTAATACTACTCAGGCCACTCTTTCGCGAGATTTGAAGTATTTGAAAGCCACAAAGAAATATGATGATTCATTAAAGGGATATATGTATGTGCTGCCTGAAAATAAGTCCACCTCCGGACAAGATATTCGTTTTGCCCTGGATGAATTCATTTCCCTGGATTTTAGTGATAATATCGCTGTGATCAAAACAAGCAGTGGTTTTGCCAATGCAATAGCCATTTATATTGATCGAATTTATTTTGAGGAAGTTGTGGGAACATTGGCTGGTGATGATACCATTTTGATTATCCTGCGCCCGGGAGTAAGTCATAAGGATTTTGTAGAATCCTTACTGGAACATATCCCAGAATTGAAAGATAAAGTGGATATCGACTGGCAGGACTTCAGCGGCTAGTTTTTTTCTGTCCCTTTCTGCAATTTGTAATTATCCTTTTCCTGCTGAAATAGTTGGTTTCTCCTTTTCCATTGAATCTGTTTTTTATTTAATAATTTCCTGAAAGATAGTCATTATTAATATTACAAAGATATTGAAAAGTGAATAAATTGTATAAATTTACAAGCATACTTGATCAGCCTGGATTTATTTAAGGTTGATTTACAGGGTATATTCTATCATGTAAAAAATAGATCCTGAAAATTTATAAATTTATTTTGTATATTTATACAAAATGTATATTTTTGCATACTGTATTTTTATTCATTTATAAAATCGTTTCAAATGAAAGAAGAACCAATAAAGATTCGTTATAGTGAGCCGGGTGATACTGTTTATTCACCACAGATCCATCAATTGTACAAGAAAGAAGCCGAAAATGGAGATATAGGTCTGGCGGTAAGATCTGTTTCTTATCTAAATGCTGTTATTTCAGAGGGTAAAGGTGTATTTGCTTTTTATGGGGATCATCTGGCCGGATTTTGTTATATCGAAACCTGGGAACATGAGCAGTATCTGGCTAATTCGGGGTTGATAGTGGTTCCTGAATTACGTGGAAAAGGGGTTGCCAAGAAGATTAAATTTGGCGCTTTTCAACTATCCAGGAAATTGTTTCCTCACGCTAAATTATTTGGTTTAACGACCAATTCAGCAGTTATGCGGATCAATGCCGACCTGGGCTATATTCCGGTTACCTTTTCTCAGCTTACCCAGGATCCCTTGTTCTGGCGAGGTTGTGAATCCTGTCAGAACTATGATATTCTCTTGCGGACAGGAATGAAGGACTGTCTTTGCACGGCTATGATTTTTGATCCAAATAAACAAATCAGTAAAAATGAAGAAAAAAAATTCCAGAAAGAAGAAAATCGTGCTCGCATTTAGCGGGGGGCTAGATACTTGTTTTGTTGCTAAATATCTCACAGATCAGGGATACGATGTACATAGTTTGTTTTTATATTCGGGCAAGGGGAACGAAGATGAATTAAAACATATAGAATCCCTTGCCGGTGATATGGGGGTCAAATCACACCATACCATAAACATTGCAAAGGATTATTACCGGAATTGTATCCGCTATTTGGTAGCGGGTAATGTGTTAAGAAATGGAAATTACCCTTTGTCCGTCAGCTCAGAACGGTATTTTCAGGCCGCTCAGGTAGCCAGATATGCCGGTCAGATAGAAGCCGATGGGGTTGCCCATGGCAGTACAGGAGCCGGAAATGACCAGGTCAGGTTTGATGCCGTTATATCTGTTTTGACTCCCGGTTTGGAAATATTTGCGCCTGTCAGAGACAATAAATTAACCCGGGAAGAAGAAATTGCTTATCTAAAAGATAAAGGAGTGGCCCTGAATTGGGAAGACCATAAATATTCACTCAATGAAGGCCTTTGGGGTACGAGTATCGGAGGTGATGAGACACTCACTTCACATCGATCTATCCGGGAGACATCAGGCCAAAATCAAAAAGAAAACCGGGAGTTGGCTTTAAGTTTTGAACAGGGAGAATGTTTAGGGATCAATCAGAGCAAATTCAATGATCCGGTTGAAACAATAGAGTCACTGAATCAAATAGGAAAAGCGTATGGCATTGGAATGGATTACCATACAGGGGACACCATCATTGGAGAAAAGGGACGAATAGCTTTTCAGGCACCTGCCGCTCTGATGATCATAAAAAGCCACCATCTGCTGGAAAAGCATACCCTCACCAAGCATCAGCTTCAATGGAAAAATCATATTGCAGACTGGTACGGAAACATGTTGCATGAAGGATTGTATATGGAACCGGCTATGCGTGATGCTGAAAGCTTTTTGGAAAGTTCCCAGCAATATGTAACCGGTGAGGTGTATTTACAACTTCGACAAAAAGATTTTAAGCTTCAGGGTATTAAGTCACCCTATGATTTGATGGAAGCTTCAAATAATCAGTACGGTGAAAAGTACACCGGATGGGATGCGGAAGATGTCAAAGGATTTATAAAAATATATTCCAATTCACTGAAAAATTATTATGGGTTGCATACCGATCTGATCAATCATGAATATTCAAAGTAAACAAAATACCATCGATACTGGGGAATTGCTGAAGGGGCTTATTGGTATCGCCTCATATAGTGGTGAGGAAAAGGAAGCTGCAGACTTTCTCCAGAAATATCTCAGAGAAATGGACCTGAGTCCTTTACGTAAA
Organism: Bacteroidota bacterium; assembly: GCA_051746885.1. GTDB lineage: Bacteria > Bacteroidota > Bacteroidia > Bacteroidales > UBA12077 > JAGXLC01. The sequence goes on from JBNJFN010000051.1 coordinate 13,811, forward strand.
AAAAACAATATTTGGGTGTTCCCCGCTAATTATATCGAAGGGCATCCCAATATTTTGCTTAATGCCCATATTGATACTGTGAAACCCTCGGGAAACTGGAGCATGAACCCCCATCAGCCCGTTGAAAGAGGACAGAAGATTTTCGGGCTGGGTTCAAATGATGCCGGTGCTTCGTTGGTTTGTCTTTT
>JBNJFN010000052.1:0-10369 GCA_051746885.1 Bacteroidota bacterium
AATTCATTAATCAAAACAGAAGACAAACCATGAAAAGATTATTAGGAACTATCGCAGTAATCGGATTATTTATCTTGGGAACTTCAGCATTTGCAGTTGCTCAAGAAGAAGGACAAGAGGACACAGCTGTTCAAGAGGACACAGCTATGGCTGCAGCCGACACGGCTGCTGCTGATACAACCGGAGCAGCTACAGAAGAAGAAGCAGAAGAACCTAGTTCATTGCACAAACAGGTAAAGCAGAAGTTCATCGATGGTGGGCCTGCTTTTATGGGTGTGGTTCTTTTGGCTTTGATCTTTGGCTTGGCCGTGGCTATTGAAAGGATCATTTATCTGAATCTTTCAACCACCAATACGAGTAAGCTCTTGAAAAAAGTTGAAGATGCCCTTGAAGAAGGGGGTATTGAGTCAGCAAAAGAAGTATGCCGTAACACGCGGGGACCCGTGGCTTCCATTTTCTATCAGGGACTGGACCGGGCCGATGAAGGTGTTGATGTGGCTGAAAAATCAGTCGTATCCTACGGCAGTGTACAAGCTGGTTTATTAGAGCAGGGTTTAACCTGGATTTCCCTTTTCATTGCCATTGCACCAATGTTAGGATTCCTTGGTACTGTTATCGGTATGATTGAAGCATTTGACAACATTGAAGCTGCCGGAACCGTTTCACCATCGGTTGTTGCAGGTGGTATTAGTGTTGCCCTTATTACTACAGCTTCAGGTCTTATCGTTGCTGTAATACTTCAGCTCTTCTACAATTATATTGTATCGAAGATCGACAGCATCGTGAACGATATGGAAGATGCTTCTATATCACTGGTAGACCTTATTTATAAATATGGTAGAAGAAAATAATAAAATAAATTATTATTAGATATGGCTATATTGAGAAGAATTATAGAAATTTTACTTTTGGCAGGATCTGTCATCTTGGGTGTATTATATTATGCCGGGGGTGAAATGACAGGCGGAGAGCCCGTTTACACCAATCATATTTTGATTTGGGGTGCTATTTTGGCAGGGCTTGCTGGTCTGATGGCACTGATTTTCCCCCTAATTCAAATCATTGCCCAACCTAAACGGGGTAAAGGAACCCTTATCGGGATTGCCGGGTTGGTTATTTTAGTGTTTATAGCTTATAACCTTGCATCCGCGGAACAATTAAATTTTACAAGCCCGAATCCCAACAATGTGCCTCACATACTGAAACAGGTTGGGACAGGTTTAATTACATTGTATTTATTGATAGGTGTAGGAATCGGTGCAATTTTGTTCACTGAAGCATCAAAATCTTTTAAATAAAAAATATATTATGTATAATGTCCGTTATATCATACGGACATTATACATAATGAACATAAAAAAATAATAAGTTATGGCAAGACCAAGCGGTGAATTCAATGCAGCACCAATGGCAGACATTGCATTCTTGCTTCTGATATTTTTCCTTGTTGCTACTACATTCGACGTGGATACTGGGATTATGAGGCAGCTTCCTCCCATACCCGACGAAGAACAAAGACAGCAACAGGAGGATCAGCAGATCAAGGAAAGGAATGTTTTCGAGGTGTTGATTAATTCGAGCGATCGATTATTGGTAGATGGTGAGAATGCAGATATAAGCAATCTTAAGGAACGGGCAAAGCAATTTATTGCCAATCCCGATAATGAACCCGATCTACCTGAAATGGAAGTTAAAGATGTCCCGTTTTTCGGTGAGACCGAATGTACCAAGGGAATTGTTTCTCTACAGAACGACAGAGGTACTTCGTACGAAATGTACATCAAAGTCCAGAATGAACTTACAGCTGCTTACAATGAGCTTCATGATCAACTTGCCTCGAGGAAGTTTGGGGAGGAATACAGTGAATTAGATAGCGACAAGCAAGATGCGATAGATGAAATCTATCCAATGATTATTTCGGAAGCTGAGCCTAGAAGTATAGGAGACTAAAAACAGACAGGAGGAAATTAATTATGGCTAAATTTAGGAAAGAAGGGAAAAAAAGACTTCCCGCAATATCTACTGCTTCGTTGCCTGATATCATTTTTATGCTTATCTTTTTCTTCATGGTAAGTACAACCATTCGTGAAACCGAGTTGAGAGTTCAAAACATGGTTCCCGAGGCAACGGAAGTGAAAAAACTGGAAAGGAAAGACTTGGTTAGTTATATTTACATTGGCGAGCCTAAAAGACAATTTCAGGACCTCTACGGAAGCGAGCCCAGAATCCAGTTGAATGATTCTTTTGCCAGGGTTGAAGATATTCGGGACTATATTGCTACAGAACGGCGGCAACTTAGTGAGTCCGAAAGACCCAAAATGACCGTATCCCTGAAAATTGACGGGGAAACCAAAATGGGGGTTGTTACGGATGTGAAGACAGCATTAAGAAGAGCGAGTGCTTTGAAGGTTCAGTATGCCTCAAGAGAGGTGGATCAAGTGTATTAGCTGCAAGTTTATTTAAGAATTTCTTATTTAAGAAAGGGAATCTATACAAGGTTCCCTTTTTTAATGCGCTCTACATGGACAGTACATAAGGATATAAACCTTATATCTAAACATTGTCCCTCCGGGGGCGCCTCTTTGGACATTCATAAACCGGATAACCGACAGCAATGAAAGACTTTCTTCAGCTTATTCATCCTGACGCTGGCCGGCTCAAATTCCCTTTCTTGCGCTATAAAGTTTATCCCAGCTATCCCCAGGCCCCTTTCCGTTTTCTCAATGGCTTTATTGAACGGCAGAAATATACTTGTTGGATACGGTATCGATTTTTAGGGCCTCTTATATCTGCTTTGCCGGAGCGGTATGCTGGTCTTAGCCTTCAGAGGTCCACTTACTGGCTCTCGCTTCAAGTCTTTCTTTGTAATAAAAACAAGTCTTGCTTCTGAAAACAAAATCTCCTTCTTCGTCTTTTTGAAAATATTTTTCAGTAACCTTTGACGGTTTCATTTTCAGGTATCTGGCGATACGGTCAATGTCTTTTTCATAAATAATAGGGCTTATAGAACGGCAACAGTTTGCACACTCCAGACAATCATACGTGGCGAATGCTTCTTCATGTAGCTCGTATAGAACATGTTCGGGGTCAAGATTCCTGTTTTTATTGAGCTTCTTGAAAAATTTCCGCGTTGCAGGTCCTGCCTGAGCCGCTTTTTGTCTTAACTTTTCCCTTTCTTGCCTATTCATTGGGCCGGACGTATATTTTTCCTTTCCTAAATCTGGGAAACTTTGTAATTTGAGACATAAACAGCCCGCTGATTACCAATCCAATTCCCGACATTTTTATAATGGTAAGCGATTCTCCCAGGAGAAAAAATGCAAATATGGCCGTTAATACAGGAATTGCATTGGTGAATGCATTGGATTTTGTGACCCCAATCTTTTTGATGGAATAAGTAAAAAAAATAAATGCAAAGGAGGAGCCGAAAAATGCCAGTTCGAGCAATGGCACTACTGCCTCTTGGACATAACCTGTTGAGATGAAATGATTGAAATCAAAAATGAGGAAAAAGGGCAGATAGAAAAAGATTCCAATGATGTTATGGTACGTCACGATGCTAATGGAATTGTATTTGCCAGATAACTTCTTAACCACAATACTATATCCAATTCCCGCAGCTACTGCGAGAAATAACAACAATATTCCCAAGGGGGTGGCCGATACATTTTCATCCCTTTCAAAAATTACCATTCCCACTCCTATAATGGATATGACGATTCCAATAATATTGAATTTCATTATGCGTTCGTTGTAAAAATAGGCTGTGGCAAAGGGGCTGAACAAGGGAATGGTTGAGATGATTACAGCAGATAATGTGGAAGAAACAAATTTTACGCCGAAACTTTCGCACAGAAAATATAAAAAGGGCTGGAAAAACGTAACCAGCATAAAGTATTTAAAATCTTTCAGTTTGATTTTTTGAAGTTGATTGAGGGGAAGCATTAAGAGAACCAATATAACCGAAGAAAGCACCAAGCGTAAAAATACGGTGGTTATCGGTTCATAAAATTCAAAGACCATTTTATACCATACAAAAGTGAGGCTCCAGAAAGTCATGGCCATGATTACACTTAGATATGCGGGTATCAGGTCTTTTTTCATAGGCTTGCACGATTGATTCGCCAAATATCCCAAAATATTTTTTTATAGGCAAAATGGATTTAAATAAGTTTTGTAGAACATTTTTTTTGGTTGTAAAAAATGTGTATTTTTACAACTCCTAAAAACTGTTAAATACCATATCCATGGCAGCTAACGCAAATGAGATTTTGCTAAAAATAAGAAAGATAGTTAGATCCATTAACCTGGAATCTAAAAAAGTTCAGAAAGAATACGGTGTAAGCATTCCGCAAATCTTGTGTCTGGAATATCTGAACCGGGCGGATAATTACCAGGCAACACAAAAAGAACTTCGGGATTATTTAAGCCTTAATTCCAGTACCGTTTCCGGAATTATCAACAGGCTGGAAAAAAGGGGATATATTGCGCGCCTTCCTAAAAGGGCGGACAAGCGTAGAACTCATATCGTGATGACTTCGAAAGGGTCTGAGTTATTGAATAAAACCCCTCTTCTTCTGCACGAGAAATTAACCACTAAATTGGAAAAGGTTTCCAATGATCATACCTCTGATATCAATGACGCACTGGATTTGATCATCGATTACCTTGGTATTGATGATGTCGATGCTTCTCCTGTTATAACCGTTGAAGATAAATTATAAACACATAGAGTAGAGATAGGTTAGGTGAATTGTTTCATATTTGTTTGTGCAGGAACTATTAAGATGCTGTTCAAAGGCCTTATATCTTCTAATTGAGATCCAAATCTTCTGAATTCAGGGAGCAAAGAAATCTAATATCAATGCATCAAACATTTAACCTCATATAGTGTACCATAACATACCAGAATCGTTAGAATTTTTTTATACTTGGGAATGAAATATAATAAAACAAGGCTTGTTGAGCTGAGACAAAAACTGCATAAATTCCCCGAATTATCAGGTAATGAATACAACACCGCCAGGTTAATCAAACGGGTTTTACTTAAGTACAAGCCTGATCAAATTATAGAGAATTTGGGAGGAAATGGATTAGCTGCAATATTCCGCGGGAAAGAAGCCGGCCCCGCGGTTTTGTTCCGTTGTGATATGGATGCCCTGCCCATTTGTGAAACCAATCAGTTCAGGTACAAATCTTCCAAAGGGAGTATTGCACATAAATGTGGCCATGATGGTCATATGGCTATCATGTTGGGAGTTGCTGAAGCCATTTACAATGATCCACCTCAAAAGGGAAGCCTTATTCTTCTTTTTCAGCCTTCTGAGGAAAATGGTCAGGGAGCGAATAATGTGCTTAATGATAAAAAATTTCAGTCTATCCGGCCTGATTTTGTATTTGCCCTGCATAATCTTCCGGGATATGCTGAAGGATCAATTATTTTACGAAAAGGGGTTTTTGCTGCAGCATCAAAAGGTATGATCAACCGGTTATATGGAAAAACCTCCCATGCCGGTGAGCCGGAAAACGGCAACAGCCCGGCTTTGGCTATGACAGATATTGTAAGGGGCCTGACGTTTCTTCCCCAAACCGATTCATTTGAAGATTTTACGCTTGTTACTGTAATTCATTCAAAACTCGGGGAAATTGCCTTTGGTACATCACCTGGCTATGCTGAGGTAATGGCTACCCTGCGAACCTATTCAAATCGGGATATGGAGTCCTTGTCTGATAAATCCATTAAACTGGTTAATTCTCATGGTGCCGGTTATAGTTTGAGGGTGGAAATTAACTGGACCGAGGAATTTCCGGCTACGGTGAATAACGATGAAGCGCTGGATGCTATAGAACAGGCAGCAAAACAAAAAAAGATGCAAACCATTTTTATTGAGGAACCATTGCGGTGGTCCGAAGATTTTTCCAATTTTACACTAAAATATCCGGGAGCTCTTTTTGGCCTTGGATCAGGTATAAATCATCCACAGTTACATAATCCCGATTACGATTTTCCTGAAAATATTTTGGATAAAGGCATTGAGATTTACTATGAACTTTATCGGCATTATTTGAAATGAGAAACAGAACTTAATTTTATGGCTGCTACATCGATAATTGAAATCAATCGCTCGGCATTGATCCATAATCTTACCTTTTTAAAAAATTATCTGGGAAGTGCTACCAAAATTTCTTCGGTGGTTAAGGCTAATGCCTATGGTCATGGCATCGAGCAGTTTGTACCTATAGCCGAATCTGCGGGTATAGACCATTTTGCTGTCTTTAGTGGTGATGAAGCAAAAAGGGTATACCATGTTAAGCAGGATTCTACCGACATTATGATCATGGGTTGGATGAATCGTGAGGAACTTGAGTGGGCAGTGGAAAATGGTGTGGAATTTTTCGTATTTGAACAGGAAAAGCTTGAAGAAGCCCTGGATCTTGCTAAACAATTCAATACTAAAGCCATTATCCACATTGAAGTGGAAACCGGTATGAACCGCACCGGTTTTAGTCAAAAAGCCCTGCATAAAGTTGTTAAACTGATCAATAATAATCAGGAATATTTTTATGTGAGGGGTTTATGCACTCACTATGCCGGAGCCGAAAGTATAGCCAATCATGTTAGAGTTCAGCGACAGATAAAAAAATACAACCGTTTTTATAAATGGATAACTAGCAGGGGTATAACTCCAGAGCTGAGACATACGGCCTGTTCTGCTGCGGCCATTGTTTATCCCAAAACGCGTATGGATATGGTACGGGTGGGAATTCTGCAATACGGATTCTGGCCCAGCCCTGAAACCTTCATCCATTTTGTTCACAAAAGAATGGAACGATCGGAAGTGTTAAAACGGGTACTGAATTGGAAGAGTCAGATAATGAGTATCAAGGAGGTTAAAGAAGGGGAATTTGTTAGTTATGGCACCCACTATATGGCACAGGAGGAAAAGACAATAGCCATTATCCCTGTAGGTTATGCACATGGTTACAGCCGTTCCCTTAGTAATCAGGGCAGGGTGCTTATTAACGGGCACAGAGTGCCTGTGATCGGCATCGTAAACATGAACATGCTTATTGTGGATGTTACTCAGTTGACCGATGTGAGAAAAGGGGATGAGGTAGTGCTAATCGGTGATCAGGAAGGAGTGACCATTACGCTGGCATCTTTTGCTGATTTTAACAATCAGTTGAATTATGAACTTTTAGCCCGCTTACCACTGGATATTCCCAGGAAACTAATCAATTAATATATTGATTAAGAGCTTTCTTCAATTTGTTGAATTCTTCCTCATTCAGAGCTGATATACTGATTGGCGGGTATTTAGCAATACCCTGGGAGGTTTTGACGAAAAGCACAATCTCTTGTTTGAACACTGAAGGTCTTTCTATTTTATAGCCGTGAAATTTGCCTTTGTTGATTTCAATGGAGTATCTTTTACTTTTGAAAGGACGAAGCGGGATATACCTGAAAAGGATCTTGTTGTTTTCATCGGTAAAATAAATGTAATTATAATCCTTTAGATATTCATAGATGTTTTGTCCCAGATATAATAAACTTATAATTACTGCCCAGTAATATTTGTTAAGTCCGAGAAATTCGCTCCTGATTAGATCAGTTGTAAGCAAAACTACCACAATTACGATGAAAGCAATTACCATTATATATCGCAATTGATTGATAACCATTGTTTTTTTTGAATTTTCAATTTTCATTTTCTCGTAATTTATTTGCTTTTACGTCTTTTTAGTTCTTTTTTTATTAATTCGAGTTCTCTGTTGGTTTGGCCCGCAGCTGAGGTATTCTCTTCCGCTCTTCTTATAAGATAAGGCATCACATTTTTTACCGGACCGTAGGGCAAATATTTGGCTACATTGTAACCTGCATTTGCCAGGTTATAAGAGATGTGATCACTCATTCCAAATAATTGAGAGAAATAGATTCTCTTGTCATCTCTGGGTATATTATGTTTATCCATGAGTTCCAATAAATAAAGCGAACTGCTTTCGTTATGTGTACCGTTAAAAATAGCAATTTTTTCAATATTTTCTACAGAAAACCGGAGTGCATCATTGTAATCCTTGTCAGTGCTCGCTTTATCCGGGTTTATGGGAGATAGGTATCCATGTTGTTGAGCCCGTTTTCTTTCTTTTTCCATATATGCGCCTCTGACAAATTTGGCTCCGTATTGATAACCTTCTTTTTGGGCCACTTCAAATTCCTTTTTCAGGAAATCCAGCCTGTCCCACCGATACATCTGTAAAGTGTTAAATACAATGGTTTTTTCGTGGTTGTATTTTCTCATCATCCCTCTGGCAACTTCATCAATGATGTATTGATAACATACCTCCTCGGCATCAATAAGAATAGGTAACCCGTATTTATATCCAGTACCACAAAGGGTATCGATTCGGTTCCGAAAATCATTCACTTCGGTTTGTTCTTTATCTGTCAGTTTTTGATTGGAACTTGCCTTCTCAAGAACTGCGCTTCTCGCAAAGGCTGTGGGTTTGAAAACGGCAAAAGGAATGTTTTTGTTCTTGCCTGCATTTTCTATGGCCCGGAGAGTCTCCTCCATTGCGGCTTTGATGTCTTCAGGGTCTTCTTTCCCTTCCACACTGTAATCCAATATGGATTTCACATTGTATTTTGTCATGGATTCCACAACCGGCTTACATTCTTCAATAGTCTCACCTCCACAGAATTGTTTATAAACAGTTGGTTTAATGATCCATTTTATGGGGAATCGCGTTTTAAGAGCGAGATTGGTGAGTAATTTACCGGCCTTCACAATGGAGGGTCTGGCTAAAGTATTAAAAAGAAAGCGTGCTCTTTTTAAATCCCTGTTAGTTTTATTTTGAAATGCAATTTTTGTATTTTCGAAATCGATCATTTTTTTTTGATTTTATTTTTAAATATGCAAATATTCTCATTCAAAAGCAAAATTTTAGTCCATTCTGATATCGAGTTTCAACTATCGTCGGTAATAGATGAATTAAAGCCCGGAAAGATATTCCTATTAGCAGACGACAATACCCATGCTTATTGTCTTCCTTATCTTAAGAAACTGAAGAAGCGGGGAAATATCGCTATATTGGAGATTGGTCAGGGAGAATCCCAAAAGGTTATCAGTACCGTTATAGAAATATGGAATTTTTTACAGCAGCAAGGTGCAGATCGTGAATCCCTGTTGATCAATCTTGGAGGTGGAATGTTGCTGGACATTGGTGGTTTTGCTGCTTCTACTTTTAAACGAGGGATAAAGTTTGTGAACATTCCCACTACGCTTCTTTCTATGGTAGATGCCTCAGTTGGAGGCAAAACGGGTATCAATCTGAATGATTATAAGAATCACATTGGCACATTCTCCCAACCGGAATATGTGCTGATATCACCGGTTTTTCTGAGAACGCTTAATATTCGTCAGATATATGCGGGTTGGGCAGAAATGTTAAAACATGGCATAATCCGGTCTGAGACACATTTGCAAAAATTACTGGATGTAAGCCCCGAGGATATTGATGAAGAATATTTAACCGGGTTGATTTCTGAATCCGTTGAAATAAAAAACTATTTTGTACAAGAAGATCCGTATGAGCAAAATCTGCGGAAAGTTTTAAATTTCGGGCATACTATAGGCCATGCATTTGAGAGTTTAGCCTTTTCCGGAGAAGAACCGCTTTTCCACGGAGAGGCAGTTGCCAATGGCTTGATATGTGAATTATTTCTTTCGGCAAAATTTTATGCGCCGGAAAAGCACACTCTCATAAGGGTCACGGATTATATTGGCAGTAAATATCAGCCCATAAGAATATCAGTGAAAGATTTCGATAAGATTTATAAGTATTTGTTACAAGATAAAAAGAATACAGGAGACAAGATCAATTTTACACTAATACGTCGTTTCGAAGAACCTTTAAATGATCAGTATATCAGTAGGGAAAATATAGAGGAGGCCTTAGAATTCTATATAGACAAATATAATCGGGAATAGAAAGTGATTCGGGGAAACGTTCTATGGGTGTTTTTCCTAATCTTCATTTTCTTTTTTTTCTTCACTATAGGCAATCCCTTTGAGTGTAGCACTGGGTAATTCTCCAAAGGAAATGGTAACAGTTTTATTGGTTATCAGAACATATTGAGCATTAACATTGGCTGCCTTTTTTTTAAGGATAGTCTCTGCACGCATTTCCAAAGATTTTGGGGTATCGTAACCCCTGCTTGAACTTTCTGCCTTAGCCTGTATTTCTTTTACCTTATTAAGCCCCTGGGTGTTATTTTTATTTTCGAGGATTTTTACTTTCCTCCAATCATAGCTTCCCGGATATTTGGGAGGAGATTCATTAAGCGTTTCTATCCTGCCCCAGTTATATA
>JBNJFN010000052.1:10469-13973 GCA_051746885.1 Bacteroidota bacterium
ATTGTCTGTGTTCTGAGAAAACAGATAAACTGGAATAATGAAAAGGAAAAGGAATAGTTTTATTTTTGTTATGTAAGCATTCATTATTTTTTGTGTTGGGTTTTACAAAGATAAATCTTTAAAGGATAAATTTCAAAACTGTTCTGTTTAATCATAATAAAAAAGATGGTCAAAAAAAAGAGGCTGTCTAAAAGTCAAATAATACAAATTAAAACTACTTTTTAGACAACCGCTTTGAGGATTTATAAGGAAATAAGTTGTTTTATAGATTTTTGTTCTCTGCGAACTCTTCCAGAATATCTTTCAGATCAGGTTTGCCGATCTCATCCAGGTCATAATAAACCCGGGTATTTGGTTTTTTGATGTTCACTATCCGGTTAAGATCAATAGGGGTGCCAATCACCACCGAATCACAGTCAGTTTTGTTGATGGTTTTTTCCAGGTCTTTAACTTGTTCTTTTCCATATCCCATGGCTGGCAGCAATGCACCAATCCCAGGATAATTCCGGAAGGTTTCTTTCAATCTTCCAACTGTGTAAGGTCTTGGATCGATAATCTCAGAAGCTCCGAACTTTCTGGCGGCAACAGTACCTGCTCCGATTTTCATTTCTCCGTGAGTCAGTGTAGGGCCATCTTCTACAACCAGTACGCGCTTCCCTTTGATAACGGAAGGATCATCCACCCGGATCGGTGAAGCTCCATCGACAACGGTAGCATTGGGATTGACCTTTGCGATGTTTTCTCTTACGGTTTGTATATCCTCGGGATTAGAACTGTCTATTTTATTGATCACCACTACATCGGCCAGCCGCAGATTTACTTCACCGGGAAAATAACTTAATTCGTGGCCGGCACGGTGGGGATCGGCTACCGTAATGTACAGGTCTGACTGATAAAAAGGAAAGTCATTATTTCCTCCATCCCAGAGTATTACGTCGCAGCCTTTGGGGTCATTCTCTGCTTCCCTTAGAATGGCTTCGTAATCAACCCCGGCATATATCACATTTCCCCTTACAATATGGGGTTCATATTCTTCCATTTCTTCAATGGTACATTCATGTTTCTCAAGATCTTCAAGTTCTGCAAATCTTTGTACCTTTTGTTTCTCCAGATCACCATAAGGCATGGGATGACGAATGGCCACAACTTTTAATCCTTTTGCCATTAATGTCTCAATTACCTTTCTCGAGGTCTGGCTCTTACCACAGCCTGTTCTTACTGCACATACTGATATAACCGGCTTGGTGCTCCTGATCATGGTATCTTTGGTGCCCAGCAGCATGAAATTGGCTCCTGCATTTTGAACGATTGAGCTAACGCTCATCACATGTTGGTAGGGTACATCGCTGTATGAAAATACGCAGTCGTCAACCTTCAGATCTTTAATTAATTTTGGCAAATCCTTTTCTGCATAAATGGGAATTCCATCAGGATAAAGCTCTTTCCCGGCCAGGCTGGCAGGATATTTTCTTCCTTCAATATCGGGAATCTGCGCTGCGGTGAAAGCTACTACATTAAAATCGTTGTTTCCGCGGAAGTAAGTATTAAAATTGTGAAAATCCCTTCCTGCTGCTCCAAGAATGATTACATTTCTTTTTGCCATAACTGTATCTTTTTTATATATTGATTATTGAATTTGATTAATGCCGGCAAATTTATATTATTCCCTGAAAATATTGCTATATGTATTGGCTCTTTAAACTCACTATAATAAAGCTGATATTAAGATCTCACTGAATTGACAAGAGGTCTCGGACCTATGGATGTTTAATAACATATGGCTGGCTGGAAGTGACCCCGGATTTAGCTGAAATGGCCATTCTCCTGAGAAATTTAAAAATTAAGTCAAACAATTTATACTAAAAATTGGTCTTATAAGTCTATATTAGTGAAACATTATGAATTTACTGGCTCATATATATTTGTCCGGCGAGAATGATTGGGTGAAGATCGGAAATTTTATGGGGGATTATGTCAAAGGTAAGAGATATTTGAATTTTCGTGAGCCTTTACAAAAAGGTATTCTGCTTCACAGAAGTATAGATAGTTTTACGGATCACCACACGATACCAAAAGAGGTTAAAAAGCTCCTCCGTCCTGTCTATCATAAATATTCCGGTATTGTAGTGGATATATTCTACGATCATTTTCTGACCATCAACTGGACCAAATTTTCGCAGACACCTCTTGAACAGTTTGTGGAACACTTTCATTTGGTCCTTCGGAATAAATTTCAGATTTTACCCGCATCGGTTCAATCGTTTGTACCCAGAATGATTGAACGGAAAAGACTCCTTTCCTACGGAGATATGGAGGGGGTAGAAAAAGCTTTGACAGTCATGGCGCAGCATACATCGTTACCCGATAAAGCCGGTGATGCAATGAATATTTTATCCGGTCATTATGAGCTTTTCAGCAACAATTTTTTCTTATTTTTCCCTCAACTTATAGAACATGTAAAAAAACATTACAGTATTAATCTCCCTTATTCCTTGAATTCAGGCGAATAGTATTTTTTTAACAGAAATCAAATTTTTTTAATTTTGAACATTTACAGAATGGATGTAGTTTGAATAAATGATATAAAATGAGCAATCAAAATACATTTGAAAGTGTGAAAATAGATCCTAAATCGGAACGGATTTTGGCGCAGATACTTGATGAAAATCCGGATTTATATCATATACTAAACGAGTCGGAAGATGAAAAGGAAGTTTATGCGGCTTTGAGAAAATGGATACTGGATCAGATAGATGAAGATTCCATAGCTTTGAAATATTATTCCAACGGGATAAGCGGCAGGGATGCATTCAGAAGGCTTAAGTGGAAAGAGTTTGGTGCGATTCGGATACTGGATTATATTGACCATGAAGGGATGGAATACGATGACCCCAATCTCAGGGGAGAGAGGTATTATAATCATCCCATCCGGATTTTGTGGCTGGCGGTGAAACAGGGTAAAGGCGGTGGCAAGCCTCCTTTTTTTCGGGATATGTTGTATCTTTTTAGACAGATAAACGGGAAAAGCCACAGGGAATTTCCCGACAAACAGCGAATAACGGAATGGATGGATCGCCATCCCTCAGGTTTGGATAGTGAAATCGTCAAAATCAGACAGGAAAACAGGGATCGCATCCTCAATATTTTTATTCGAAAGATAGATGAAGGAGAGATGGATGGTTCCTTTCTTGATTTGGATCCATCCTGGAGCCATGAGAAAAAATTAAATAAGATGCAGGAATGGTGGAATTCAAAATTATTCCACCTCAAAATGGCCATTCGCACGCCTGATCTGTTGAATGAGATGCTGGATTATTCCCTCGATCCGGATACAATGGATATTCTTTACCAAGCCCGGGAGGCGGGTATTCCTTTTTTTGTCAATCCTTACTATTTATCTTTATTGGATACGAGGGCAAACAACAACTTTATAGGCGCCGATCAGGTAATCAGGGATTATGTGATTTACAGCAGGCAGCTTGTCAATGAGTTTGGCCATATTGT
>JBNJFN010000053.1:0-13889 GCA_051746885.1 Bacteroidota bacterium
ACATGGTCCAGCACCTGGATATCGAGGTAGGCCGATGCATTTTTGAGCTTGCGGGTGATGTTGGAGTCTGCTTTGCTTGGCCGGATATTGCCTGAGGGATGATTGTGGCACAGGATGATTCCGCTTGCCAGTTTTTCGATGGCCAGTTTCAGTATGATCTTTACATCTGTTACCGTCCCTGTTACTCCTCCCTGACTGATTTTTTGTTCATCCATGATCCGGTTGGACCGGTTCAGATAGATCACCCAAAATTCTTCGTGGGGGAGATCCATAAGCTTGGGCTGAAACCGTTCATATACATCCTGGCTTGATTTGATCTGTTTTTTATTGACAATTTCTGAAAGCTTTCTCCTTTTGCCCAGTTCCAAAGCAGCAGCAATGGCTATGGCCTTGGCTTCTCCAATGCCTTTGTATTTTTGCAGATCATGTATAGATAGTTTGCCCAGTTCATTCAGGTTGTTATTTGCGTCTTTCAGTATGCGTTTGGTAAGATCTACTGCTGTTTCTTCCGGGCTTCCTGAACCGATCAGCAGGGCCAGGATTTCGGCATCACTAAGTGAGCTGACCCCTTTTTTGATCAGTTTTTCCCTCGGACGGTCTTCTACGGCCCAATCTGTAATGTTTAGCTTGTGTTTGTATTCCATGGATGAGGATGTATATAATATATGGGATAAGCGAATATAAAGTTATGAAATTTAAGGAAAAATTGCCACCTCACAACCATTTATTTTATTCTTTACGGCGGTGTTTTCCTCTTCTTTCCTTTTCTTTCAGATATTGCTCAATTTGCCAGTCATAGTAATCCATGTTCTTCTCTTCCATTTCTTCCTCTATCTCCCATTCGTATTTTTTTCTTTGGGGGCCCATGTCCTTATAGTAAAATGCAATGGCCAAACCTGCAATGGCGCCGTACAAATGTCCCTCCCAGGATACTTTTTCTCCTATGGGCAACAAACCCCAAATCATTCCACCGTAAAGAAATGCCACCAACAAGGATAGGGCCATTAACCGGACGTGTTTGCGGATGATGCCGCTTAAAAAAAGGAAAAAAGCCAGGCCGTAGATCAGTCCGCTCGCACCTATGTGATAGGCTTCCCTACCCCCGAACCACAGCATGATGCCGGAAAGAAAGTAGATGATGAAGAATACTTTAAGGGCGATAGAATCGTAGAAGTAAAACAAACTGGTCCCAAGAACAAGGATAGGCAAAGTATTGGCCATAAGATGCCCAAGGTCACCGTGGATAAGGGGTCCGGTGATAATCCCTGTCAGGCCGTCCGTCTGCAGGGGATATACACCCAGATTGGCAAAACTTTCATCCAGAACAATTTCCGATAATTTGATCAGCCAGATCAGGATGACAAATGCTGCGGGAAATGTAAAGCTGTAAAAAAACTTTTTCTTTTCCAGTTCTTCCTCATTCATATCCTATAGAAAATTATATTGCAACCCTGTTCCGGTCAAACAACCGGAACAGGAAAATGTTTGTTTTAATCCCGTGGTTCCCAGTCGGCAAAATGATCAGATACCACATATGTTTTTGGCTCGGTAATCCAGGAATCGTTGGAATTGTAAGTCCATTCCATGGTTTCTGATCCTCCTCCGCTTTGTGTGGTAATCAGGTATCGCGGGGGAAGGTGACCTATTGCGTTGGCCTGATTTCTGGGGAGCTCATCATCTCCGCCGCTTGGATCGATAGGTATCCATCCATAGTTGGGAAGATAAATTTCTACCCATCGGTGAAAGACATCATCCAGGCTGGCCTCATCGCCTCTGATCACAACCGATCCTACATACCTGGCCGGTATGCCAACCGAACGGCACATGGAGATGAAGGCAAACGTATACTCCGAGCAGGATCCGTTGCCCCGGTCAATTACAGTGGGAGCCGTGTTCCATCCCCCTTCCATTTCATAGTACATGTTATCAATCAGCCAGTTAAAAATATCCCGGGCCATCCAGTAAGGGTTTTCGCTGTCACCCAATGCCTTTTCAACTGACTTCTGGATTAACGGATGGTTGTACTGGTATTTTTCGTTATTGGCCAGATATTGATCTTTAATGTCTTCCGGAATGTCTTCCAAATCACCCACTTTATTGGGGTATATGAAATACCGGACATCATAGAGGGTGGCATCTGCCTTCATTTCAAACCTCACTGTTTCATTCGGGCCGATGTCCTCTTTGTTCAGGTGCGCTGTTTTTTGACCCCACTGGTCAGTAACTTCATCCGTATATTCGCGATTATAGGATATTTCTCCGTTTATTTCCTGGTTGGCGCGATCTTTTGGAATGGCCAAATGAATGTCGGCACTTTTGATTTCCCCCGGGCCAAAATTGGTTATTTGATGGGTATAAGTGACTTTGGCTTTGTGTGCCTCCGTTCTCCTGTATTGTGTACCGTCATCTACTTTCATTTGATACAGCTCATCACTCTGTGAATCTGTTGCCCATAAGTTATCGTTGAAAAAGGAGAGACCCCTTGTAAATTTTCCCGGAGCCTGCGCTATAATGATAACTGATCCGTTTTCGGGAGAAACCATGTAAATTTCATCACGGATTCTGTCGGAGATCCATAAATATTTCCCGTCATAAGTGAGTCCCCTGGGATCATTGGCCGGGGCTTTGAAAGATTTTATGGTGGTGCCGTCGTTGGGGTTGAACTGTATGATCTTATTCTGATCATTGTCCACGCACCAGAGGTATTTACCGTCCCAGGTGAGTCCGCGGGGACTGCCTGCCGGAATGTTAACCGTATGCAAAACCTCACCGCTTTCAGGATTTACCTGATATGCGATGCCGTCATAATTTTCAGACAATGGAATACCACCTTTTACATCCACATTCCAGAGGTTTTCTCCATCCCATGCCATACCCATTGGCCAGTAGCCGGGTGCACTGATCTTTTTGACGGTTTCTCCGGTTTCAGGGTTGATGGCAAATAACTGTTTGGCCTTTCTGTCGGCCATCCAGATGTGCTCGCCGTCATAGGTCATTCCAGTGGGAATTTTTCCAGGGGTTTTATGTTTTTTTATCACTTCACCGGTATAGGAAAAGCCGGCTGATGGAATAAAGAATAATGTTATCAGAAAGCAAGTGAAAAATATTCGGAGGTGTTTCATAAGTTGAATGATTTTTGGTTTTTATTTCAAAAATAATAAAATTAAGGGTTTTGTGTTTACTTTTTTTATTGGTGTTGATGTAAATTACCGGCATGAAAAACGAGCGTAACGCAGCTAGCGGACATTATAGACAGATTCTGATGGATACAATATTGTGTAAGGACTGGGACGTTTTTCCTATAGTATAAGATTGTATTTTACGTAAATTAAAATATTTACTTTTGTAGTAAACGGAGATTGAAAATATATGCTTGAAAAAAAGGAGTATAATGCAGAACGGGTAGTATTGGTTGGGATTATTAACCATCAACAGAATGAAAATAAGGTGGAAGAATATTTGAATGAGCTGGCTTTTTTGGCCAGAACCGCGGGAGCTACGCCTGTAAAAAAATTCACACAACAGTTGAATAAGCCGGATCCCAAAACTTTTATCGGTTCGGGTAAATTAAATGAGATCAAAGAGTTCAACCGGGATAATAAGGTGGATACGGTCATTTTTGATGAGGAGTTAACCCCCTCTCAGTTGAGAAATGTTGAAAAGTTGATGAAGACCAAAGTGATGGACCGTACCAATCTTATACTGGATATTTTTGCCAAGCGTGCTAAAACGGCTCATGCGAAAACTCAGGTGGAACTCGCCCAATATGAGTATTTACTTCCCAGATTAACGGGTATGTGGACTCACCTGGAAAGGCAGAGAGGCGGAATTGGTACCCGAGGACCCGGTGAACGGGAGATTGAGACCGACAGGCGGATTGTAAGAGATAAAATTACCCGTTTAAAGGATCAGCTGGCAAAAATAGATAAACAAAAAGCCACCCAGCGCAAGAATCGCGGTAAAATGGTAAGGGTGGCACTGGTTGGGTATACCAACACAGGCAAATCCACCCTTATGAATGTGCTAAGTAAATCAGAAGTATTTGAAGAAAACAAACTTTTTGCTACGTTGGATACAACCGTTCGAAAAGTGGCCATAGGCAATTTGCCGTTTTTGCTGACTGATACCGTGGGATTCATACGCAAACTTCCTCACAGCCTTGTTGAATCTTTTAAATCGACACTGGATGAAGTACGCGAAGCTGATATACTGCTTCATTTGGTGGACATCAGTCATGCAGGTTTTCAGGAACAAATCCGGGTTGTTAATCGGACTCTCCAGGAGATTGGTGCAGGCGATACTCCGACCTATGTGGTGTTTAATAAGATCGACCTCTACGAGAACGGAGACCCGGACAGAGATACGAATGAATCCGATGAAAAAATCAAGGCTTACCATGATTTAAAGAACAGTTGGATTGCAAAATCCAATAATTCAAACATCTTCATTTCGGCAAGAAACAAGACGAATATTCAGGAGTTAAGAGAAACATTATACCATGAGGTAAAGAAGATTCACGTGCAAAGGTACCCTTATGATGATTTTCTTTATTAGTATTTTGCAGGAACCTTAATGGATTGTCTACTAAAGACATGAATGCCTGAATAGTGAAAAACAAAGCCCGAGAATGGCAGCTTCTGTTAGGGGAGGTCATTTAATATTTCATTCTCGTTTTTTTCTATTTACATATTCCTGCATGTTCTCCCCATTCACGCATTCTTATCTTCTCAGAGGTATGACAAATGTAAAAGTAGACCCCTTGCCGGGTTGGGATTCAACCTGAATGCTGCCACCCAGCAGTTCAACCAAACCCCGTGATATCGGCAGGCCCAAGCCGGTCCCTTCGTATTTTCTTTGATTGGAATCCTCCACCTGCGTAAATCTTTCAAAAATCTTTTTATGATGTTCCTCAGAGATACCAATTCCATTATCTTTTACAAAGAAATTGATATGGTGGTTGGTTGCAGAATAACCAAATGATATGTTTCCTTCTTCCGGAGTAAATTTAAAGGCATTGTTAAGAAGGTTCGCAAGAATCTGGCGTATTTTATTCTCGTCCGATTGAATAACGCTTTGATCGTCAGGAAGTGGTGTAAAGCTGTCAAAATGGATATTTTTTCTTCTGGCTTTGGATTCAAATGACAGGCAAATTTCAAGGATAAGCGCATTTAGATTGAACGGATTAATTTTCAGGGTATGCTGACCGGTATCGAGTTTGGCCATACTCAATACATCGTCTATGATATCAATCAGGTGATCTGATGAGTTGTGGATTGCATTGATGTATTGTTTTTTATCTTCCGGCATAAGGTTGGCATTATCCAGCAGTTGAACATAACCGAGTATGATGTTAAGGGGAGTCCGTATTTCATGAGAAAGGTTTGCCAGGAATGCTGTTTTCAACCGTTCATTTTCTTCAGCCTTTTCTTTTGCCTCCCGGAGCTCATTTTCCAGCATTTTACGCTGCAAAGCTATGGAGGCTTGATTCAGGAAGGTTTCAACCATATTGAAATATTGAATTTCGGATGTGTTGAATTTAAAAACATGAATGGCTGAAAAGAGCCTGTTATCCCGCCTTAAACCAATGGTATAAATGGATTTTAAGTTCAGCAGTTTTTCAACTTGTCTGACCAGTGCCTTATTTACGTAACCAAATGAGAATTCATCCAACCCACCCTGAAAGTCGACCAGCTTTTGCTTTTTGTAACAATCTTTCAGCTCCTCAGCAAAAGGATACTCTTTGCCTATGGGATTCATACCAAGCGTATTGATAACCTTCCTGAACGTATTGTTATTGATTCCGAATATATATCGCGGAGTAACCGTTTCCTTTTGTTCATTGATATCGTTAATAATGATCAATGAATGGGGAACAAGCTCGGTAAGATTTTTGCCAATGTATTGATATATCTCTTCTACAGACGGCAGTTCGAGATAATCCTGCGCACTTCGGCTCAACCATTCTACATTTTGCCTGTGCTGTTCATCTTTTTTCCGCTGGGTAATGTCTCTGCATATACCCAATATCCCGCATGGTTTGTGGGACTTGTCAAAAAGCAGCCGGGCATTCACTTCTCCCAAAATTTTCGATCCGTCTTTTCGTACCAACTCGAGGGCTTTGATTTCTGTGGTTTCCTGGCTGGAGTGGGGATCTGTAAGAACCCTTCTAAAAGCTTCCAACTGTTCCTGGTAGGATGCTTTCGTCATAATATCACTGGCTTTCATGGCCATTGCCTCCTCCACCGTATATCCCAGAATATATTCAATCGAAGGAGACACATAGGTAAAATTCTGGTTGAGGCCGGTGGTATAAATAATATCCGTGGAATTTTCGGTAAGCATTCTGAATTCCCGCTCCCTGGCCCTTAATTCTTTTATGGATTGTTGGTCGGGCTGGTCTTCGGAAATTGATATTACACCGTCAATTGCTCCATTATCGCTGTAACATGGGTAAAGATGTATCTGGTTTATGAACTCGCTATACCCGGATATCCAGGGAATGTACTGATAACTTACTTCTTCTCCTTTCAGGCATCTGTCAATATAAGGTTTCACCTGATTCATGAAGCATTCCTTTCCTATAAGGCTTGCCACCGGAGAACCTATAATCTCTTCCCGTGCTTTTTGATGATAATCACAAAAAGCCTGATTTACAAAAGTATAATTATAGTTCCGGTCAGTCAACGAAGCCGGTTGTTTAATGGAATCGAGTATCTGCAGCGAGATTGTAGCAGCCATTTTTACTAAAAATATGAGGCCTTAAAAATAGGGATTAAAGACCACATTGCAAATGTTGCATTTTAAAATTAATTTTTTAAACCGGAAGCCCTGAATATGAAGAAGTATGAAGGTATAACAAATGCTTCCTACCTTAAAGCAATTTATTTTTCACTAAATGTTCTGCTATTTGTATGGCATTGGTTGCCGCTCCTTTCCTTAGGTTATCCGCAACAACCCACATGTTTAAGCTCTTGCCCTGTGAAAAATCTCTTCTTAGCCGGCCGATAAAAACTTCATCTTTGTTTTCACACGTTTTGGGCATAGGGTAAAGATTTTCCTCTATATTATCATATATTATAATTCCCGGAGTATTTTTAAGTATGTTTTTCACATCGAGCAAGTCGAATTCATTTTGGAAGGTAATGTTAACAGCCTCCGAATGACCCCTGAAAACCGGTATTCTCACTGCCGTAGCAGTTACCAATATGCGTGAATCTATAATTTTTTGAGTTTCCAATGTCAGTTTGGTTTCTTCTGAAGTATAGTTGTTATCCAGAAAACCTCCGCAGTGAGGGATGCAATTGTCAAAGATCTGATAGGGATAAGCTTTTTTGCCTTCCTGGTTGTTCATTTCATCTTTTAGCTGATCAACAGCATCTTTTCCTGAACCCGAAACAGCCTGGTAAGTAGCGACTACCACTCTGTTGATATTGAATTTTTTATGAAGAGGATATATGGCCATCACCATCTGAATGGTTGAACAGTTGGGATTGGCGATGATTTTGTCTTCTTTGGTGAGGGTATTTCCGTTAATCTCAGGAACAATAAGCTTTTTGTCATCTTCCATCCTGAAAGCCGCTGAATTGTCTACAACGGTTGTGCCTACATTAGCAAATTCCGGCGCCCATTTCAGGGCCACATCTTTTCCTGCAGAAAACAGTGCGAGATCGGGCTTGAGATCTACAACTTCCTGAATTCCCTTTACTTCCAATTCTTTTCCGTTAAATTCCACCTTTTTTCCCTGAGATCTCTCCGAACCCACCGGATAAACTTCTGAATAAGGGAATTGCCTTTCAGTCAACACTTTCAACATTTCCTGCCCAACGATACCTGTGGCACCAACAACTGCAACTTTCATAACCGTAAAATTTTTATTTTTAAATAGAAATTTGTAACCTTACTAATGGTTTCAAATATATTATTAATTTTTAATTCATGAAAAAAATCTTTTTTGTTTTTTTTACCCTTATGGCCCCATGTGCAGGAGGCCAGGTTTTTTTTGATTTTGAAATGCAGGATCTTGATCATTGGTATCAATATCCGGCAAGCCGGTGGGGTTTGGATTCCATCGACCCGATCAATGGTTCTTATTCACTGCATCACATTTTTGACAATCCGGAGGCGGGTCGCGACAGACTATCATTTCCTGCCCCGTTTGATTTGAATGATACAAATATCATATGGCGATTTAAGGTAAAATATGGATACCCACCTTCAGGAAGCAATAACTGGGGTTTTTTTCTTGTTTCCGACCGGGATGCCGTGGAGATGCATCCGTCAGGTAAATCCAATGGTTATCTGGTTGGCGTAAATTATAGCGGTTCGGATGACAGGATCAAGTTATGGAGAATCTCTTCGGGATCGGGTTATGAAATATTGGATACCGAATTCAACTGGGAGGATAATATCAATACAGGGCAAGCTGTGGGCTTTGAAATTGTTTACAGTAATCCCGGATCATGGATTGTAAAAGTGGATACCAGCGGGAGTTATGACCGGTTATATAAAATCGGGCAGACCACTGATTCAGCATTTAGTGCTTCGGAATATGCGGGAATTTATCACGAGTATACTGCATCGGCCGATCGTAAACTTTGGTTTGACGATATCTATATAGGCTCACCCATTCAGGATACATTGGCTCCCAGGGTCACCAATACCCATGTGCTTCATAGCACCGCTCTGAATATTGATTTTTCCGAACAATTAGATACTACCTCGCTGAAAGATCCTGCCCATTTTACCCTGATCAACGGGGAGGCCGAAATTAATGAGATAAAAATACTCGATACACTTCCTGGAAAGATTCAACTCTTATTTGCCGGACCTTTAACAGATGCTTTTGAATATGGGCTGTCGGTATCCGGATTATCCGATTTGGCAGGCAATACTTTAAAAGATACCATCCTGTCTTTTCATTATGAGAAACTGCGGGTCGATACTTTGATGGCCCCTGCCGCTGATTCACTTGTGATCCTGTTTAGCCGTGCTGTCGAAAATATATCGGCTAAAAATCCGGCCAACTATAAGATTACACCGGATATAGGATTTCCTGATACTGTTTTCTTTTCTTCAGCTCGCCCTTTGCGTCTAACAATGATTACAGACAAGCCTTTTCAGCCCGGTCAGGAATACCGGATCAACGTCAGCGGTATTAGGGATGCTTACGGCGATACCCTGTCTCCTTTTACGGGGAACTTTTATTTTTCCCGAATGAAAGCTTTTGATATCGTGATCAGTGAGATTATGGCCGATCCCTATCCTCCTGTGGATTTGCCGGAAGCAGAATATATTGAACTGTATAACCGGACCGAAGAAGAAGTGGACCTGACAAACTGGACGCTCAAAATAGATGAGAACCATAAACGTTTGCCATCGGTTATTATCCCGCCATTTCAATATTTAATCCTCTGTGATGAGGAATTTTCGGCGGATTTTGACCTATATGGAAATGTCTTGCCTTTTCCTGTTTTCCCTGTTTTGAGAAATTCTCACGCCGATATAGCGTTATTCAATGATAAAGGTTTGTTGATGGACAGTGTGTCTTATAATATAAGCTGGTATCAGGATGAAGACAAAAACGGCGGAGGATATTCCCTTGAAAGGATCGATCCGGATAATCATTGCAGCGGAATGACCAACTGGGAAGCTTCGGATGATCCGGGAGGCGGCACACCGGGAGAAAGGAACTCTGTTTTTGCAGCGAACATTGATACAATCCCTCCGGAAATCATTTTATTTGAAACAGTAACCGATTATCAGCTAAGGATAATGTTTTCCGAGCCTGTAACAGCAGATATTGCTGACGATGTGAATAATTATAATGTAAGCGGGGGTTTGGGCCGTCCTTATTCTGTTATCCTGAAAGCCCCATCTAACAATGAAATCTACCTTCTGTTTTCAGAACGTATGGAGCCTGACCGGAGTTATGAGCTCAACATTGATCAGATCGCGGATTATTGCGATAATTTTTCAGAAGATATGGGCCGGCGGTTTACTTATCATCCAGTAATGCCCTACGATATCGTCATCAATGAGATCATGGCCGATCCCGAACCGTCAATGGGTCTTCCTGCCGCTGAATATGTAGAATTATACAACAATTGTGACTATGAAATTTCTCTTAGTGACTGGGAGCTTGTTACAGGTAGCTCTTCAAGAGCTTTAGGAGATCTGTCGTTGGCTCCCGGCGAATATTGTATTCTTTGCGACAGTGATTTGGAAGAAGACTTTGCGGGTTATGGCAAAGTACTGGGGTTGGATCGTTTTCCGTCAATCTCCAATTCAGGTGAAGCAATCAGTCTGGAAGATGAATCGGGAGAAGTCATCTCATATATTGATTTTACCGATGGTTGGTATGAGGACGAATACAAGAAAGAAGGAGGGTGGGCTCTTGAACAGATGGATCCCGGTAATCCGTGTGGAGGAAAGGAGAATTGGGCTGTTTCCCGGTCGAAAGAAGGCGGAACTCCCGGCCGGGAGAATTCCGTGTTTTCAGAAAATCCGGATGTGGTATCGATCAGACCTTTTCATATCACAATTGTGGATTCGCTGAACCTCCTGCTTCATTTCAACGAACCCTATGATCGTTACTCGGTTAATGATCCCGGCATTTTTCGGGTATCCGGTATGGGCAGTCCTTCAAAAGTGCTTGTTCAGCCACCGGATTATACTTCGCTTATGCTTGAATTTACTGATCCTTTTAAAGAAAATACCCGATATGAGCTGATTATTCAAGATGCAGTTAGTGATTGCGCTGGCAATGAAATTGAGACAAATAGCACCCTTCTGTTTGAATTGCCTGTAAGACCACTTCCGGGTGATCTGGTCATTAATGAAGTGTTGTTCAATCCTGCCCTTGACGGTGTAGATTTTGTGGAGATTTTCAACCGGTCGGAACGGACGGTTGATTTAAAGGAAGTATGCCTGGCCACAGTGAACGAGGTCACTTCAGAAACGGAAAGGGTTAGCTGTCTGAATGGCTTGGGGCGCCTGTTGTTTCCGGGTGAATATATGGTATATACCACCGATCCTGGAAAAATCAGGGATCAGTATCATACTGCAAATCCTGACCATTTTGTGGTTACGGAAACTTTTCCCTCCTATCCCAATGATGCCGGTACGGTGCTCTTGATAGACAAATGGATGGAACCGCTTGATCGCTTGGATTATAATGAGAAAATGCATTTTTCCCTGTTAAGGGATCCTGAAGGTGTTACCCTGGAACGGATACATCCGGACAGGGCCTCAGATGATCCTACAAACTGGCAGTCGGCTTCGCAAACTTCCGGATATGGAACTCCAACTTATCAGAATTCACAGTTTTCAGCACAATCCAACTCAAAGAACACCATTTCGCTGGAGCCGGAAGTGTTTTCGCCTGATAACGACGGAAAGGACGATGTGGTGAATATTCATTACCAGTTTGGTCAACCCGGCAGTGTTGCTACGGTCAGAATATATGATTCGAAAGGACGCCTGGTCCGTCATCTGATTAACAATCAAACTATGGATAGGGAAGGATTTTTTTCGTGGGACGGATTGGATGATAATCGGCGTAAAGCGGATATGGGAATATATGTAATCTATGTAGAAGTATACAATTTGAAGGGAGAGGTCAGTGCTTATAAAGTTTCTTGTGTGTTGGCAGGAAGGTTATAGGGTGGCTACCTTTGCCTTTTTCCAGCCATACTCTTTTATGATCTGTAAACAGAAATCCCGCAATTGCGGGATGGCATCTTTGTAGGCCCGGGTGTAATCCCGGGTAATAATTATACAGAATTCCGTAGGAATGGAATATATTTTCACCTGGAAAAAATTGGGAACGCACCCCCATTGTTAAGAATAACGGACTCATTAAATCTTCCCATGCTTTTAACAATATTTAAATTATTTTGCTTTAAGGGTGGATTAAAAGTTTTAAAAATTAGAGGGGCCTTAAGTTATTAAGGATTAACGAATTTTAACTTTCAAATCTTTGATTTTTCTCTCATTATCTATTTCTTTGAAACTATATTGTAAATTAAATCTTATAGCTATGAAAAAAATTAGAAATTTATTAAGCTTAGGTGTTATTGTAACTTTAATGTTTTCTTTTGCTAACCTTGAGGCGCAAGTTCCCCAACAAGGGCAGGAGCAGCAACCAGAAATAGAGGTTAGTGACAGCGAATTAGAAACTTTTGCCAAGATTATGCAGGCAACTCAAGAGTTACAAAAAGAGGCACAAATGGTCTTAATGCAGGCCATTGAAGACAATCCTGATATTACTGTGCAACAATATCAGGAAATCTCTCAGGCCAAACAACAGGGCGGTGATTCTGATCTGTCGGAAGAGGAAGAAGAAGCCTTTAATTCCATCCAACAAGTGATGCAAGAAGAACAAAAAAAGATGGATGAAAATGTATCTGAACTTCTTGAAGAGCATGAAATGGAAGAGGAGCGATATATGGAGATTAATCAAGCTCTAAGATCTGATAAGGAATTGCAAAAGCGTTTGGAAGAGTTTATGCCTCAACAGCAGCAACAGCCACCACAGTAGGATTTAGTCTTAAAAAGAGAATCAGGTCGTAAATCTTTGATTTGAGATAGATCTGAACTTTTTTGATGTAAAAATGATCCTAAAAAACCACAAATCCTTTCATGAAAGGATTTGTGGTTTTTTATATGTAGAAGGTGCCGGCTGCGGTAACCATTTGTTTTAGAATTTTGAATATAGTCCGATATACGGATCACTTCTTTATCATCCTGATAAGTAAGGAGAGCTGCTATATTAAAACAAGCAGGTTACTAATTTTTCCATCAAAAGGGTCATGTTGGGCTCTGCCTTTTCTGCCACGCTTTGTACCTCTTCATGGGTCACTTTCTTGATTTTCCCCGGCACACCCAGATCGGTGATTATGGAGACCGCAAAACAGGGAATATCCATGTGCCTGGCCACAATAACTTCCGGAACCGTGGACATCCCCACAGCATCTCCGCCAATGGTCCTGAAATATTGGTATTCTTTGGGTGTTTCCAGTGTTGGCCCGGAAGTGGCTACGTAACAGCCTTTCTGAATTTTTATCTGATGGTTTGCAGCTATTTTTTCTGCTTTTTCTATAAGTGTGTTGTCATACGGTTCACTCATATCTACTATCCGGGGGCCGAGTCCGTCAATATTTTCCCCGATTAATGGGTTGGGCAGCAGGTTGATATGATCGTTCATGATCATAAGGTCGCCGATCTCAAAATCCGGATTGATGCCTCCACTGGCATTGGAAACAAAAATGTATTGAATGCCCAGGAGTTTCATAACACGTACAGGATAAGTCACTTCATACATGGAATAGCCTTCATAGTGATGAAACCGTCCTTGCATGGCTACGACCTTCTTTTCACCCAGCTTTCCGAATATTAAACGTCCGTCATGTCCTTCCACAGTTGATTCCGGGAAATCAGGAATGTCCTTGTAAGATATGCTCGTGTGAGTGTCTATGTCGTTAGTCATTCCTCCAAGGCCTGTCCCCAGTATAATGGCGATTTCAGGCTCCCAGGGGATCTTATTCCGGATAAAGGAAGCTGTGTTTTTTATTTTTTCTAACATGTTCAAGGATTTGACGGTTGAAATCACTGGTTCGGTTATTTAAGAACTTTACGCAAATCGGTATATAATAAATTTGTTGTTTCAGTTCCTCAGGGAAATTTGGCAGTTCCCGAAACCTGATGGCATCCTTTTCTGTGGTGACAATGACCTTTTTCCCTTCGATTTTATCAAAATTCCGTTTGATTTTTTTTATGTCTTTCTTGGTATAGTTTTTATGATCCGGAAATTTAAGCGTTTGGATCTGCCTGGAATAAGTTTCTCCGATATATCTGCTAATTTCCTTGGTATTGGCTATGCCGGTGACCAA
>JBNJFN010000054.1:0-13753 GCA_051746885.1 Bacteroidota bacterium
CAGATCAACAACCAGTTCAGGCTGGCTTATTCCTACGGTACGGACTTTTCCGAACTGGGAGGATACAACAAAGGCACACACGAGATCATGCTGCGATATGATTTCAAATATTTGCTGGAAGTGGTAAGCCCGAGATATTTTTAAACGTATGGCCGGTATGCAAAGACTGATCATATATCTCCTTCTTTTTATGGCAGCGGAAAAAGCCGGTGCCCAGCCGGGGCATTATTCCGCGGAACCGGCTCCTTTCAGCTCGGATCAATATGATGAATATTCCCCCGTATTTTACCGCAATGGTATAGTATTTTGTTCCAACCGGCCCGATGATCTTTTCATTAAATTCCTGACTAAAGAAAATAAAGAGAATTTTAACATTTACTTCATTAACCCCGGGGATACAATAACATGGGAAGATGCCGGAATATTCGACAACAACCTGGTTACCCGTTTCAATGACGGTCCGGTTACATTCAATCCCCGGAAGCAGATCATATATTATTCCAGAAACAGGAATACAGAGACGAAAATGAAAGACATCGCTAATTCTGAAAATACCCTGGGCCTCTTTTCTGCTAAAAAACAAAACGGATGCTGGTCTGATATCCGCAGTTTCCCATACAACAGCGGAGATTACCACAATACCACTCCTTTTTATGATACACTGAACCATCGTTTGTATTTTGCTTCAACCATGCCCGGTGGTTATGGAGGAACCGATCTGTATTATTCGGAAAGGAAGGACAGCACCTGGGATGAGCCCGTCAATCTAGGACCCCGTATCAATACGGAGGGAAACGAGATGGACCCTTTTATTAGTGCATCCGGAAAACTTTTCTTCTCCTCGGATGGCCACGAAGGTTTGGGAGGTAAAGATATATTTTTCACAGAAAAACACAACGGAAAATGGATCAAGCCTATACATCTGAAGCCTCCAATCAATTCAAAAGATGATGATTTCGCACTGATAACAGACCATGAGTTTCAATCGGGTTATTTCTCCTCAAACAGAAAAGGCTCGGATGATATATACCGCTTTCACACCGACAGACCCCAGTTCAATGACTGCGACAGCCTCGAAGAAAACAACTATTGTTATCGCTTCTGGGACGAAAACCAACCTGAAATTGACACACTGCCTGCCAGGTATGAATGGAAGTTCAGTGACGGAACCACGGCCAAAGGCCTGAAGGTTGAACATTGCTTTCCCGGGGCGGGTAAATACCAGGTTGAGTTGAATATTGTGGATGAGCTGACAGACACTATATATTACACCCAGCAGGACTTTGAATTTGAGATCAGGGATGCGGTTCAACCCTTCATACGTTCCAGGGATACAATTGTCAAAAATGAGGAAGTGGAATTTGATGGTTTAAAATCCAATCTCCCGGATATCAATATTGAGAATTACTATTGGAACTTCGGTGACGGAACCCTTGCTGAAGGTCCAAAAGTGCACCATACCTACGAGAAGGAGGGAACCTACAAAGTCGTTTTGGGAGTAACCGGCACCAACGACAGCACAGGAGCAAAGGAAAAGCATTGTGTATGGAAGGAGATTAAAGTATTTAAAAACCATCAGGCTCTGGCCATACATCAGGCGGGTAAAAGAAAAGACACATATACCCCTGATGAAAATGGAGAAGCCTATCATTCGGATGACAGGAATTTTGAACAAGCAAAGGTCAGAAGCCCCATCATTTTCGAAAGGTTTGAAGAGGTAACCGACCGGATCACCGGTGAAATGAATAACTCCCACCTTGGCTTTAAAGTGACCAAAAGAATAGAATGTATATTCGTAAATCAATAATTATGGATAACAGATTATACATATTGCTTTATGTTGTATCCATGATAATTATTTGCCGGTCAGAGACACTGGCTCAGGACAGCATACCCGTGGCCCTGAACGACAGATATTCTGCTGGAATCAATGATACGCTCACCCTGTCTTCACCCGGGGTCCTCAGTAACGATTTCAATAAGGCATTAAACGCTGTAAAAATTCATGATCCAAAACATGGATCGGTCGAACTGGATACAGACGGGTCCTTTACATATAGGCCTGAACCCCAATTTGCAGGTAGGGACAGCTTCACCTACGAAGCAAATGATGGCAACACACAAAGCAATATGGCAACCGTAACCATTTACATCCACAGCAAAGCCGATGGATATAAGAACTTAATGGATAAAAAGGTGAATGCGGTACCGGTTGCTTCCGGAGACAGCATAACCGTAGAAGAAGACATGACGCATAATGAACCGGCACCCGGGGTATTAAATAATGACAGCGATCCGGATGCCGGGCCCGAGCCTTTAACCGCCGATCTGGTAAGTGATGCAAGCCATGGGTCACTGACCCTATATGAAGACGGTTCTTTTGAATATACCCCCGAAAAAAATTTTTTCGGCAGGGACCGTTTTACTTACCGCCCTTATGACGGGGAGTATTATGGCAGTGAAACCGCCGTCAGTATTACAGTGGATAATGTCAACGATCATCCCGTGGTGATTAATGATGCTTATTCCACATGGATCAATACTGCTGTAACAGGCAATCTCCTTGACAATGATTACGACCCCGATGCTGACCGGATCAGTATTGCTTCCGTGAAAGAGGACCCCACCAACCAGGGAGGTACGATAAACATCGATACCGACGGCAGCTTTACATACAGCCCACCGGAAGATTTCACAGGTACCGACGAATACAATTATGAAGTATCAGATAACGGATCTCCATCTTTAAGCTCGTCAGGTACCGTATACTTTTCAATAACTGACACCATGGTTCTGAACACTACGATTACACACAATACTTGCCAGGGTGGCAATTCCGGAGGAATTGACCTTGAAGTAAAGGATTCCACACCGGGCAAGCAGACACTTTCATTTAACGGCACCAATGATGAGGTCATCATTCCACGGGATGCTTCTCTGAATATAAACGAAAACATAACCCTGGAAGGCTGGATCAGGCTAAGCGGAAAGGCAACAGATAAATGGCAGGTTATGGGTAAAAATCATCAGTATTACCTGCGATACAATGAAAACCAACTCATATTTTATGCCGGGGAAGACGCACTGACAGATACCATAAATATTATGGACAGCCTATGGTACCACCTTGCTGCTACCTATAACAGGGATACCATGAGGTTGTATGTAAACGGTACCGAAGTAGCCAAAAAAGAAAACAATAATGTAATCCAGAATAAAGGCTCCCGCGAATTTTTTATTGGCCGGGATTACTCAGGAAAGCGGCATTTTGAAGGGACCATTGATGAAGTGAGGGTGTGGAGTGTTGCCCGCACAGGAAAGCAAATCCGCAATCACATGATCAGGGAACTGAGTGGCAATGAAGCAGGACTGGTAGGATACTGGAAATTTAATACAGGAAATGGATTTACTGCCTACGATGCTTCTCCCAACAACAATGACGGTTCATTAAGCTTACCCGGCTGGGTGAATGAATATGATTATTCCTGGAATGGTCCGGAAAGTTTTTCTTCAGTAGAGGAGGACATTGACAAACTGAAGGCTGGGGAATATACCTGCTCAGTCAGAGCAGACATTGGGTCCACTGTACAAACAACGGCTATCATCAGAGAACCGGAAGAATTGATGCTAACCGAGGTCGATAGTGCCCACCGGAATGTATCCTCATTCCGGAGATCGGACGGCGCATTTGAGGTAGATCCCTCTGGAGGATCAGGCAATTATGAGTTCAGCATTGACTCAGGCTCCACCTGGGTGGATGATTCTGTATTTACCGATCTGACAGCCGGAGATTATACAGTCTACCTGCGTGATGCCCTCGATACAACCTGTCAGTTCACAGGCCTGGACACCATTCGCTTAACGCAGCCTTCTGTCTTCCACAATTGTGACAGTCTGGAAGAAAACAAATATTGCTATCGTTTTTGGGACGAAAGCTATAACGAAAACGATACGATTCCCGTAAGATATGAGTGGTCGTTCAGTGACAGTACCAAGCTCGACGGCCTGGAAGTAGAACATTGTTTCCCGGGTCCGGGAACATACAACGTTGAGCTCAATATGATAGACAACAGAACTGGCAACATATTCTTTACCCAGCAGCAATTTGAATTTGAAGTCAAAGATGCAGTACAGCCCTTTATTCGTTCCCGCGACGCTTTTATTAAAAATAAAGAAATAAAATTTGACGGCCTGGAATCCAATCTTCCTCAATTCCAAATTGATAATTATTATTGGGATTTTGGTGATGGCAACTCGGCAAAAGGGCCAGAAGCCCAACATACTTATAAAAATAAAGGAAATCACCGGGTAATACTGGGTGTAACAGGAATAAACGACACAACAGGATTAAGAGAAAACTACTGCGTATGGAAAGAAGTCAAAGTGTTTGAAGACTATCAGGCGCTGGCTATACATCAGGACAAAGAAGAAGGAAAAACAGACGGGGCCAGTGATCCCGAAGAGGATCCGAACAATGAACTGCACCCCGAATCCGATACCTCTGAAAAAAATCCCGGGGAAGAAATTTTCAGGGTGAAAGTACTCTCATCCAGGGAAAAAATTTCACTGCAGGATTCGGTATTTGATCCTTTAAGGGATACCTATGAGATCAGTGAGTTTTATGATGAGCGTGACAGTTTGTATAATTATACGGTGGGGCAAAAAGAATCATTGCGTTCCATCTATCCGGTTTATAATGATGTGGTAGACCGGGGCTTTGAGCAGGCCAGGGTAAAAAGCTACATAATGGGAGAATTGCCTGAAAAAGTGATGGATGAGATCAACGAAGCGTTCAGCGAAATAGACAATGCCCAATTCGGATTTGATGAATACAGAATTGCGGAAAGTTCCTACCCGATTCTTGATCGCATCGTCAATGTCATGAAGCACAATTCCGATATTAAAATAGAAATTGCAGCCCACACCGACAACATTGGTTCATTCGAATACAATATGGAATTGTCGAGAAAGCGGGCTCAGTCAATTATGGACTACATGGTGTCAAAGGGAATTTCAAAAGACCGATTGCGCGCTGTCGGGTATGGTGAATCAAGGCCGATAGCCACCAATCAAAAAAAGGAAGGCAGACAGAAAAACCGAAGGGTGGAGTTTATATTAATAAAAGAATGATCATTCGATATGAAGCATTATAAAAGTATAGTATTTATTCTGTTTTTATGGGCCGGATGCTTAACCGGCAAAATGGGTCTGGCTCAATCAGTTCCCGCGGAGGATGAAAACATCCCCTATCTGGTCACTTTTGGTGGCGATGGAGATACTTCCTGGGGAGATGACGATTTCTGTCA
This sequence comes from Bacteroidota bacterium, assembly GCA_051746885.1. Classification (GTDB taxonomy): domain Bacteria; phylum Bacteroidota; class Bacteroidia; order Bacteroidales; family UBA12077; genus JAGXLC01. The sequence goes on from JBNJFN010000054.1 coordinate 5,307, forward strand.
GATTTTTTTTGCAAAAATTCCGGAGTCTACGGAAAAACCGATCTATATAAGAGTATATGATCCTGATACAGGAGGGGAACTGGACGAGAAGAAAGAAGAATTCAACACCAGCGTAGAATTTTCAATTTACGGAGGAGAGGAATGCTGGACTCATGAAGATGCTAAAAATACTGATCCTGTGGGAAATTATAAAAGCGGGATCTTACTGGATTCCAAAATATTCAGTGATGAGGAAAAATATGATGAAGACTGGTATGTTTTTGGTCCTTTCAATCCCCAGGAAGGAGAATATGTTGAACAATTCGAGGGTTATGTATTCAAAATTATTGCCGAAGGGGTAGATGGGAACGACGGCAATTTATACCGCTATTTCCTCAGTTCAGCAGAAAACGAATCGAAAGAAATAGAAGGCGGGAACTTATTTACATACGAATACACCTTCCGTTTGTGGAACAATCAGAACAACGTATCACAAATCTATCCTTATATTGACGATAAAACCACCGCCATTGAAATAAAAAACTTCGACTGGGACGATGATGGCTACATCAGACTTGTTTCGGTGGCAAAAAACGGGAAACTTTGTACTGTAACCGGAGAGGACGAATGGGCAGAAGACCGGTTCCCTGTGCACGAGGCTGAAAGAAACTCATCCATGGAGCTCCAGTTCATCAAAGACAGAAACGAACTGGTGAAAAATAACAATGTGGTAGTGGTTGTTCAAAATCAATACGGAGAGAATTTACCGTTTTATGTTGTTCCTATTGGAGGTATTCCGTCATATCAGCCAGAAATAAGGATGGAAGTTATTGACAAATCAAACTAAGGCAGAATGTTTTACCGTTTCTTTATAATACTGGTATTGATAATCCTTCATTATGGAGGCATACAATGTTATTCCCAGCGTTATCAGTTCAATCATTTCGGCACCAGTGAAGGGCTGACCCAACCTTTTATCTATACGATCAATCAGGATGAACAGGGTTTTTTATGGATTGGCACCGGAGCAGGGCTTTTTCGTTTTGATGGTTTTCAGTTTACTCAATTTACTCCCGAAGATTCACTTGCAGGTAATTTTGTAACCCAAAGCCTCAAAGACCAAAACGGCAATCTTTGGTTCGGGCATATGAATGGTGGAATAACCCATTATAATGGCAATCATTTTGTCAAGATTGATCCGGGCGAATCTCAAAACGCCATCACTGACATAGCAGAAGGCAATAAGGGAAACATCTGGATATCAACACAAAGAGAAGGAATTTTACGGATTGACTCGCAGCAAAAAATTCATCGCATCGCTTCACCCTTCGAGCAGGAATATATTTCAGCACTTAAATGTTTGAGCGACGGACATATACTTATTGGCACAGATCAACATCTCTATTTGTTCAGATTTAATCCGGATGAAGATAGTATGGTAATGAAAGAAAAGATAGACAGCTTTCCCCAGGGAAATGTAACAGATATTATTGATTCTGATACGGAAGAAAAGTTGTTCGCCATATCCGGAGGACAAGGTATCTTTTCACTGAAAAGAAACAAAAAAAGCTTTCAGTTTAAGGCAAGCAGAATAGATTCACTGGAAGAAGCGGAGCTGGGAAACATACAAGGCAGCATCGTCGACAAGGAAGGCAATATTTGGGTAAGCCTTATGGGTTCAGGAGTATATAGACTTGATCCCCGTAAGACAAACGGAAAAACTTTACATCTAAGCAGTGAGTGCGGATTACCAACGAATGATGTCAGATGTCTGTTTGAGGACAGGGAAGGGAACATTTGGTTCGGTTTATATGGAAATGGCCTGGTTCGGTTTATTGAAGAAAAATTGCTCTTCTATTCCTATTCTGAACAGTTCGAAACAAACTCATTTTATTCATTGGACGGAGAGCAAAATCATTTATGGACAGGTTCCGATCAAGGCATTCTACATATCGACCCGGACAATGGAAATGTATTGGATGCTTACAGCACAGCGGAAGGTCTCCCTAATGACAGGATCACTGCCTTATTTAAGCATCCCGGAGGAGATATCTGGATCGGATCTGAAAAATCAGGACTTTATAAATTAAATCACAGATCAGAACAGATTCAAAGAATACCAATATCTTCCAATGAACTTGAAAATTCCGTCAATTATATTACTGGAGATCAAAAAAATATATGGGTTGCCACAAAAAAGGGAATTTGCCGAATCAATCTCAACAATGGGGAAAAAATCTGGTATAACACCAATAGAGGGTTGCCCTACAACAATATAACCCATCTTTACAAAGATTCAGAAAACCGTATTTTAATCGGAACGCTGAGCAATCAGCTTTTTGCTATAAATCAGGATGGCCAGGTTGAACCAATTCCCATTCGGACAGAACAGGGGCTGATGCAAATCAATTCCATTACGGAGGATAACGCCGGCAATATCTGGATCGGTACTTACGGTAACGGAATTTTTAAAATAGGACAAGACACTACAAAGCATTTTGACAGGGAAAAAGGATTGTTGTCAAATTATGGCTATAATCTGATCTATGCCAATAAAAAAATATTGGTGGGACATCATGGAGGCATATCTGAAATTGACACCAAAACGAATGCGGTTAAACATTACGCCGGGAACTTCGGAATAAAAAATTCTACGGAATTTTCTAATAACGCTGCTTATGCCGAAACAGAAAACAGCATCTGGTTTGGTACTTCGGAGGGCCTTGCCCGGTTTTCAACAGCTAAAACAGGAAAGGACACAATCCCCCCTCAGGTCAATATTACCGAAATATTTGTCAATAATCAGAAAGTAGATGCCGACAACAACATCACGCTCGAACCGGGCAATTATGAGTTGGAATTCAATTATATCGGCCTTCAGCTTCACGATCCGGAATCCGTTAAATACCAGTATCAGCTTAAAGGATACACCAAAGGCTGGACAGAAGCCACCAAAGAGAGAAAAGCTACGTTTGGGAATGTAAGACCCGGAGAATATACATTCCGGCTCAGGGCGCTCAATGAAGATGGAGTATCTACAGAGAAACCTTTAGAGATGAATATCTTGATCAGAAAACACTTCTACCAGCGTACCTGGTTTTATATAGTGGTTGGTATTGCATTATTGGGCCTGGGCTATCTGATTATTGTTATCCGGGAAAGAAATCTTGTTCGCGAAAAAAGAAATCTTGAGACAAAAGTAAGAGAAAGAACGGAAGAGCTTCATACAACCAATGAAGAGCTTGCCTTGCGAAATAAAGACATTACCTCCAGCATGGAATATGCCAAAAGAATCCAGTTTGCCATCCTTCCCTCGCAAATTCCTTTTGATAATGTAATGATCTTTTTCAGACCCAAAGACATTGTCAGCGGCGACTTTTATTGGTTTACCAGCTATGAAGGGCTTCAATATATAGCTGCAGTAGATTGTACAGGACATGGCATCCCAGGCGCTTTCATGTCGTTCATCGGTCATATCTCCTTAAAAAAGATTATCATCGAACACAAAATCAAAAAGCCCTCGGATATATTGTATCATTTGAATGAAGAGGTAGCCAACACGCTCAATCAGAAAGAAGATGACTCTGTTAAAGATGGTATGGATATAGGGCTTGCCTGTTACAATCCGGATTCCGGAGAACTACAATATGCAGGAGGTTTCATTCCGCTTTGGCTGATTCGGGATAACGAACTTTATGAATATAAAGCCAATCGTTTCTCTATAGGTTATGCAATAGAGAAAAACCTCAATTTTACCAATTACAACATAAAAATAAAAAAGGGAGATTCCATCTATATGATGTCAGACGGTTTTGCCTCGCAATTCGGAGGTAAAGAGGGAAAAAAATTTAAAACCAAGCACCTGAAGAATCTGATAAGCTCCATAGGGAAATACAGCATCTCTGAACAACAGGAAATCCTTGATGAAACATTGAACGAATGGATGGAAGGATACGAGCAGGTTGATGACATCCTGATCATAGGCAGGAGTTTTTAAGACCTCCGTTATTAAAATTTTACTTTTATTCAGTGGAAATTCTCTATATTTGAATTGCCGCAATCATTCAATGCAGTAAAATAGAATCCAGACCCGAAAAATCAGAAAAATGTTCCACTTAAGCCATAAACGAATCATTGTTACGCTGATGCTCCTCACAGGAGTGATGACTTCTCCCATGGCCAGCGATACCGACAGCCTGGTTTATGAAGATCTGCAATATGTAAAGCAAAGGATCAACCTCTTATTATCCAGGCTGGATGAAATGAACAAATCCCATACTCCCACCCTGGACAGCCTTCTGGCTGTATCTCATCAATCATTGGAAGGATTGGACTCCCTTGAAAAAAATACCAGGGCTGAGCATGTTATGACCAGAGACTCCATTAGCAATAAAGCCGCACAATTGCAGAAAAATATCAAAGCAAACAAAGAGCAGTACCGGCAGAACTCCATGCTCCATTTTCTTTTTCATGGCCTGGCCGTAGGGCTTATCATTTTCATGATCTTTTACCTGCGCTCATTACGCCGAAAATCTTTGCAATATCTCATGTCAAGAGCAGAAAGCCTTGAGGGCAGACAAGATGAAATCCTTCAAAAAGCCAGCGAGCTGGAAGAGATCAGACAAAACCTGGAAAAAACCCAAAAACAGCAAAAGAAACTCAAGAAAAAGCTAAAGAAAGGTAAAAAGTAGACATTGCACATAGTCTTCCGGATATATTCCCCGGTTAGCGGGGCAGGCGGCTCTTAGCTAACGATACAGACGGAATAAAACTAAGACAAGAAGAAGTTTCTCAACCCTTTCTCACCCATTTTAGGAGTAACCACCCCAAAACGGCACCACCTACGTACCAGGGAAAGTCGAGCCAGCTAAAAGTTGAGCCGATAATGGTATGCCCCAGAAAAGAAGATCTTACAGGTTCCAGAAATGTGGGGTGCCATAATTGCATAAACTCAACCAGCGAAGTCAGCAGGAAAGCAGCAATAACCAGCAGAATTATAAAATGTTCGGGAAAAAACAGATAAAGAATAAGGGAAAGTTCTGTCACATAAAACAACCCTGCCAGTTGATTCGAGATCCACGAGGCTTCACCGTGAGGCACAAGTTTGGCTGAAAAACCCAGGGCTGTAATAATCACTATTAATACAATCGTTTTTATCAGGGCTTTTTTCTCCGGCATAAATCTATATATCCAGTTTACCGTGAATGATCGTAATTATCGACACACAAAAAAAGATGAGATTTTCCACAAGGGATTTCAGCGTCATGTCGGATTTCAGAAAACGGGTGAACGATCTTACCTCATATTTCCTCAGTTGCTGAAGCACTTCATGTTTAGACTGATCAAGAATTTCAGATTCTTTGGCCAATTGGAGGGCTTCATGAGCAAGGTGAAGCAATTCTTCTTTGGTTATATTTTCATCCCCGGAAACCACGGCTTTATCCCGAATATCAATAAGACGCTGAATGTTTTGACGAGTCTGATCCATAGGTGTGTAATAATGGTTAAAAGATCATGAATTCAAAAATAAAAATAATTTTTAAAATGTAAACCGGTCTTTTTCTATTTCAGCTAAAAATCTGGAAGGATAAGTAAAGACTGCATCATAGGAATACAATACAGCGGGAAAAGTAATGAACAATTGTTTCTTTGCCCGGCTGCTGGCCACATAAAACAAACGCCTCTCCTCCTCCATTTCTTCCAGGTCTTTTGCACGGATCGATGGAAATAAGCCGTCAAGCGCATGGGGTATAATGACGGTATTCCATTCCAGTCCCTTGGCCGAATGGACGGTTGAAATAGTCATCGGGCTTTCTTCGCTCTCATCGATCAAAGGTGTCGTCTCACCCGAAAGGCTTCTCGAAGGAGGCTCCAGGGCAAAATCAGAAAGGAACCGGTCGATGGACTCATACTTCCCGGCCAGATCGATCAACACATCAATATCCAGCAACCTGCTCTGATAATCGGTTTCCTTAGATTCCAATATCGGCGCATAATAATCCTTCAGTATCTGAAGCCTTTCGTTGACATATAGTTTATTGTCGCCGGCGCGATTCAAAACATCCCGTAACTGTTTCAGATGAATAAAGAACTTCTTTCCCATGAATTTATCCAGCTCGATCTCTCCGGTTTTTCTAACCTCCCTGACAATCTTACCGGCAGTGACCTTTCCTATGCCCGGGAGCAATTTCAGGACCCTGTGCCAGGCCACCGAATCATGAGGATTTAGTATGATCCGCAGGTAGGCGATCATGTCCTTGATGTGCATCCGTTCATTGAATTTAAAGCCACCAACCACTACATAAGGAATGCCCCTTTTATTAAGCTCCGTCTGAATGTAACGGTTGTGCCAGTCGGCCCGGTTTAATACCGCAATCTCATTTAACGGCACATTCTGTTCGCGCAGTTCCAATACTTTGGATACAATAAATGCCGCTTCTTCCTCTACATCATAAAACCGTTTAACAGTCGGCAGATTGTACGATTCAATATCCGAATAAAGTTTCTTCTTATATCCGATAATGGAGTGGTCAATGATGTTATTCGTGAACTCCAGAATCTTCTTACTGCTGCGATAGTTCCTCTCTATCTTTACTACCCGGCAGTCGGGAAAATTCTGAGGAAATCTGAGGATGTTTTCATAGTTTGCGCCACGAAAAGCATAGATGCTTTGGGAATCGTCGCCTACTACCATAAGGTTCCGGTGTTTTCCGGCCAGTAAATCCACGATTTCTTTCTGAACGACGTTGGTATCCTGAAACTCATCAACCATGATATATTCAAAATCTTCCTGCAGCCTCTTGCGGAAACGTGGTTTATCGCGGAGAGAATTTCTCAGAAACTCCATCAGATCATCAAAATCGAATATATTGCTAACCTCTTTATAACGTGTGTAACCGTTGTAGATCAACTCAATATCCTGTACATAATCGATCAGTCCCGTATAAAACCGCTCCACAAAATCCCGGATGGTCATATTCCGGTTTCTGGAACCGGAGATGATCTTCTGCAAGCGTTTCTTTTTGGGAAATTTCTTATCCTTCTGATTGAATTTCAACTCAGTCCTGATCAGATCAATGGTATCCTCACTGTCCCCCGTATCAATAATGGTGAAATTGTTTGGAAGATTGAGCGGTCCGGCATACTTACGCAGCACATGCACTGCAAAGGAATGAAACGTGCCCCCCATCACCTTTCCGGCCCTTGAATCTTTAAGTAGCTGTTCCACCCGGGAAATCATCTCATGAGCTGCCTTACGGGTAAAGGTCAGGAGAAGAATCTTTCCCGGATCCACATTGTTTTCCAGCAGATAACTCACCCGGTATACAATAACGCGGGTTTTACCACTGCCGGCACCGGCTATAACAAGCAAAGGACCTTCAGTAGTAGTAACGGCGGTTAACTGGGCCTCATTAAGCTGGTCGGCATAGGCTATACTGTAATCCCCTCTGACAATATCTTTACTCACATGCTCCAACTTATGCTTTTTTTGCTCTATAGAATCGGCTATTTGTTTAAGTTCATCTATTCTTTCCCTCGATTCTTCAGGTATTTCAATTTCCGGATAATCATCAGGGGTGAGATGATATATTTCGGGGAGATTGGATTTGCTTTCTCCCGGGGTAACCTCTGCATCACTTACATCCCCCAGGAAATCCTCCAGAAGTCTTTCCCGGTCTAAACTATTCAGATCATCCTCCTCGTCATCATCACCATTATTATCATTGCTGTCATCATCATTGCCTTTACGGGATTGGTTGGATGAAGAGAAAAACAATGCTCCTTCATCCTCAAAAAAGGAAATCTTAAAGATTTGGAAGGATAGGAGCTGAAGAAGAGGAAAAGCTTTATTGATCAATACCATACTTAACGAGCTTTAAACATTCAAAGATAACACAAAATTCAAATTTCCATAAATTTATTATATTTGGTTTCTATATATCCAATAAAATCCATAAAAGATCCAGCACGCCAATTTACTAAAGTTAGAAAAGTAATTTAGAAAGGACGCATACAAGATGAAGAATTCGGAGATCATATACTGTAGAAATTATGTTGCTATAAATTACACGGACGCAAGAAGCTCCCCGATAAATACTGATAATTATTCAATTAGAAGAGGTCTTCTTATGTTCCGGAAAATTTTGGTATGGCTATTTTTTGTTTTTCTTTTACTGGGGGGTATGTCTGTTACCTTGTTTGCACAATCAAAAAAGGTTCAGGAAAACATTGAAGATCTTAAGAGTGCATCATCTTCTTCGGCCCGATGGGAGGCGGCCTGGAATTTGGGACAAATAGGGGATTCCAGTGCAGTCGAACCTCTTACAGAGACACTGGCCGATGACAGGCGTTATGTCCGTGAAGCGGCAGTGGTGGCACTGGGGAAAATTGGTGATTCCAGATCCATAAAGCCTCTCATTAAGACGCTGTCCGGCGATAATGATCCTAATGTCAGGATGGCAGCGGCC
>JBNJFN010000055.1:0-13675 GCA_051746885.1 Bacteroidota bacterium
CCGCATTCACAAACTTTACTACGTTCGTTTGTGAATAATGCACGCTAAAAGAAATTCAATGTATCTATCCACAAAAAATTATTTATATTTGGAACAATCTATCAACTTAAAATAAAAATATCCAATCATGAATTATTTTATTAAAACCGGTATATTGATTTTAGTGGCAACCATCCTCCATTTACCAGGTCAGGCCGATCCGGCAAAGAATATGGATAACAACAACCAACTCTACGAGCTGAAGTGCGAATACAAAACCAATCCGGTGGGCATTGATGAAACGGAGCCAAGGCTTAGCTGGAAGATCAGCCCCAATTTGGGAATAACTGAGCAAACGGCTTATCAGATCCGGGCAGCGGAAAATAAAGAGGATCTGACTTCAGGAGACCAATTGCTCTGGAACACGGAGAAAACCGAGTCCGGCCGCTCGATACATATCCCCTATGGAGGCCCCGGGCTCAAATCCGGCCAGCGGGTTTACTGGCAGGTCAGAATATGGGACCAGGAAGGTGATGTAACCGAATGGAGCTCACCTGCTTATTTTGAGATGGGACTCCTTGATCCGAATGACTGGAAAGCAGAATTTATCACCCCCACTTTAGAAGAAGATACTACAGAACCGGAACCTTCCCCTTATCTACGAAATGAATTCACACTGGAAAAATCTGTGCGCTCGGCACGTGCTTATGTGACAAGCCTCGGTCTCTATGAATTGCATATGAACGGAGAAAAAGTGGGGGACGAGGTTTTTACACCGGGATGGACCAGTTACAATCAACGCCTTCCTTACCAGACCTACGATGTTACTTCCCAGCTGCAACAGGGCACTAATGCAATCGGAGCCATACTGGGTGATGGCTGGTACAGAGGTTATCTTGGCTGGGGCGATCAGCGAAACGTTTATGGCACCAAACTGGCCCTATTGTTACAGTTAGAGATTACATTTGACGATGGCACACAGAAGACCATTACCACCAATGATAGCTGGAAGGCTTCTTATGGCCCGATCCGTATGTCAGATATATATAACGGAGAAGCGTATGATGCCCGAAAGGAATTAACCGGTTGGGACGAGCCGGGCTTTCAGGATGATGACTGGTCAAAGACCGCTCCCCATTCCTATCCCAAAGAAAATCTTATCGTATCCAATGCTCCGCCAGTACGTAAAGTGAAGAAAATAGAGCCCAAAGAGATCATCTACACACCGGAGGGAGATACGGTGTTTGACATGGGACAGAATATGGTGGGCTGGATCAGACTTAATATAAAAGGAAATGAGGGCAGTACAATAAGTCTTAAACATGCCGAGGTACTGGATAAAGAAGGAAACCTGTATACAGAAAATCTTCGTTCTGCAGACCAGCTTGTCAAATACACTTTTAAGGGAGAAGCCCCGAGAGAAACATACGAACCCCATTTTACCTTTCAGGGCTTCCGCTACGTAGCCGTAGAAGGATTGGACAAAAACCCTTCAAAAGATATGCTCACCGGTATGGTAATTCACAGCGATATGGAACGTATCGGTGATTTTGAATGTTCCAATGATCTGGTAAACCAACTTCAGCATAACATCCAATGGGGTCAGCGGGGCAATTTTCTGGAAGTTCCGACAGATTGTCCCCAGCGGGATGAAAGGCTCGGATGGACAGGAGACGCCCAGGTTTTTGTCCAGACCGGATCTTTCAATTTCAACACAGCGGGTTTTTTTGATAAATGGCTCAAAGACCTCTCGGCGGACCAAAAGGAAAACGGAGCGATACCCCATGTTGTTCCCGACGTGCTGGGAGGAGCCGGTGCTACTGGCTGGGGAGATGCCGGCATTATTGTTCCCTGGACAATTTATAGAAATTACGGAGACAAAAGGATACTTAAAAATCAATATTCCAGCATGAAAAGATGGGTGGAATTTATGAACACCCAGGCCGGAGACAATCATCTATGGCAATCGGGATCCCATTTCGGCGATTGGCTGGCTTTTAACACCACACGCTCGGATTATCCGGGAGCCACTACCTATAAAGACCTGATCGCTACCGCTTATTTTGCACATTCCAGCCGGTTGTTATCCAAAACAGCCAAAGTATTGGGCAAGGAAAATGATGCATCCAAATATCAGCTTCTCTACGAAGTGATAAGAGAAGCTTTTCAAAAAGAATTTATGACACCCAATACACGCATCACTTCAAATACCCAGACAGCTTATCTGTTGGGGCTGGCATTCGATCTGTTACCCGGCGAGAAAGAAGCAAAGGGGGCTGAAAGGCTGCTGCAGCGAATCAACAACTTCGGCCACCATACCACCGGCTTCCTGGGCACCCCACTATTATGCCCGACATTAAGCGAATACGATCAGACCGAAACAGCATACAAACTGTTGAACCGCAAGGAATACCCATCCTGGCTGTACCCGGTAACCATGGGAGCTACAACCATCTGGGAAAGATGGGATGGCATCAAGCCTGACAGCACGTTCCAGGATCCCGGCATGAACTCATTTAACCATTATGCCTATGGAGCCATCGGAGAATGGCTGTACCGCTTTGTGGCAGGGATTGAATATGATGAATCGCAACCCGGATACAAACACATCATTTTTCAGCCCCATCCCGGCGGCGGACTGACTTATGCCAATGCGTCCCATGAATCGCCCTACGGAGAGATCGTTTCCGACTGGGAGATTGAAAGTGAAAAATTCCAATACAAGGTAGTCATTCCGCCCAATACCAATGGAAGCATTAAATTGCCTGAAGCTAAAAAAGGTGAGGTTACCGTAAACGGTGCACAGTTAGAAGAGGACAGTGGAATTCAAAATATTCACAGGGAAAAAGACGATCTGGTAATTGAAGCTCAGGCAGGAACATACAGGTTTGTGTATCCTTATAAATTGAAAACAACAGACACAGAAAATCAGTAAAAGCAGAATAAAAGAAAGGAATCAGGCAAATTGTTCAGAGTCTGTCCATAAAGTCACCCATGATTTCCTTCGTGTTATCAGTGGTTAACATTATATGTTGGAACCCCAGAATCTCACGGAGAATAAACAGGGAATAACACAAAGGTAATTTTTAAGAATTTCAAAGTTCTTTTGACTTTATGGACAAACTCTATTTTTGGGCTCCCGCTTCTTTTAACAGTTTCTGGATATCTTCGATTTCTCCGTAAAGCACAATGATATCGCCTTCGTTGAGCCGGGTTTTTGATGAAGCGACTCCTTGTACTTTATTGACTGTTTTTGTAATGCCAATCCTGTTTTTTTCTTCTATCTCTTTGATTGTTGTTAGTATCAAAACGTTGTAAAATTTACGCAAACCGATTTCTTCCAGCGTTTTACCTACATATTGCTCAGGAACTTTGGCTTTTACGATACTATATTCCTCAGTGAGCTCATAAGAATCAACCACACCTCGTATGGTAAGTTTATTAGCCCAGCGCTCTGCTGTCTCTTCCTCGGGGTGAATAATCTCATCCACCTGCATGGCTTCCAGTATGGTCTCATGCAAAGGAGATATTGCACGACTGATAAGCCGTTTGACATTCGATTGTTTCATAAGGGCCGTTGCCATGATATTCGCTCCCTCATCTTCACCAATACATACCATCACAATGTCGGCATCTTTCAGCGGTAAATTACTTATGGCCTGCTGATCGGTTGTATCAAGGCAAATCGTGTTGGTTATGGTCTCTTTCAGGGCATTAACTTTGTCCATTTCATGGTCGACCCCGATCACTTCATGGCCCATTCGGACCAGTTTCTGTGCCAGTGATGCCCCAAAATTTCCCAGTCCTAAAATAACATATTTCATAGTTTATATTGTTTAGTTAATATAAATGGCCTCTGTCGGATATCTGTATTGTAAATGTCTTATTTTCCTTAAAAATGCGACCAATATGGTAAGCATACTCACTCTGCCCACAAACATGGTAATGATGAGCACCAGTTTGCTAGCATTACTCAAGTCTCCGGTAATGCCCATGGAAAGTCCCACGGTGCTGAATGCAGAAAAACTCTCAAAAGCTATTGGCATCAAACCTTTGTCATGTTCAAAATAAGTAACCAGAAGAATAGAAAACCCTATCACGAACAACGAAAGCAAAATTATGGCAAACGCTCGACGTACGGACATGTCTGAGATTTCTCGCCGGAACACTTCAATGCGGTCTTTACCTTTTGCAATGCTATAAAAATTGAGTATTCCGATGGCGAAAGTGCTGGTTTTTATCCCGCCGCCCGTTGAACTGGGCGAAGCACCGATCCACATGAGAAAAATAACAAATATAACCGTCGTGAAGTTTAATGCCGAAGTGTCCACTGTGTTGAAACCTGCCGTTCTGGGAGTTGCTGCCCCAAAAAAGGCAGTAACGAGTTTGCCGAAGCCACTGTGCTCCGACAAGGTGTTGTCGTATTCAAACATATAAAATCCCAGGGTCCCCAAAACGAGTAATATTATTGTGGTTATAACTACTATCCGGGTATTGACGCTAATGACCCAAGGGTTATAGATGTTTTTCTTTCTGGCCAGACGATTCACAAAAAAGTGTTTCAGGTACAAAAAAAAGTTGAATACGATAGGAAACCCAATGCCTCCAATAATAAACAAAAAGGCTATGATCAGATGTAAAGAATAATTGAATCTGAAACCCGGTTGATATAAGCTATCCGCAAGTGTTGAGAAACCAGCATTACAAAATCCGGAAACCGAATGAAATATGGAAAAGAATGTTCTTTCTGCTATGGAAGGAATAACAGAAGTGTCCAGACTGAAGAAAATAAAAAAAGCACCAATCCCTTCAATAATGAAAGTGAAAAGGATGATCTTTTTTAGGGTACTGATCACTTCACCCATCTTTTCATCGTGGGTAATGTCCCTTAAAATAAGTTGACTTTCATAGGAAAACCTTCCCTTAAAAAAATAGCTGAAGTAACTGGTAAACGTCATAATACCAATACCACCCAGTTGAATAAGCATGAGCAGAAAAATCTGTCCGGTTTCGGTAAAGTAACTGCCGGTATCTACAACAATAAGACCGGTAACACAAACGGCACTGGTGGAAGTAAACAAGGCATCAACAGGAGAAATGCCCGTATGTGTAGAGTTTGGAAGCATGAGCAGTAATGTTCCGATTAAAATAATGGTCAAAAAACCGGCAATAAACAATTGGGCGGGATTTAATCCCAAATCAAAATTTAGTGTGGAAAATTCCCGCACGAAAATGTAAAAGAAAAAAAGGTACATCCATTCTTTATGCTGAAGAAAAGAAATACCTATCAACTCAAAATTGTAAGCCAACAAAAAAGAAACAAACAGGAAGAAAAGCAGATCAAAAGGCCATACCTTTGATCCTGGCCGTTTATCAGAGAAAATATAACGTAACCCAAGAAAAACAGCCAAAGTTGTTAAAACAATCAGGTTAACGAGGCGAAGAATGGATTGTTGCTTAGGCGTCTGGTCAAAACCAATAACATAAATGACCAAAAGAATAGCCAGCAAGCTAATAAAAAAAGGAATGCGCTCCAATTGTCTCTTTAGAAGCTCCTTTTTTTGTAGTTTACTTATTGTATTGTCTTTAGGCATTGTATATCAATAGAACCGAATGTTAATAGAATGTCAGGTAAATTTCTGAAAATTAACTCTTTTTCTATTTTACATTGCACGATTATTCACGGAATAACTCTACTTTAGCCTGATTCAGTGAACAGATATTAAAACTTTACAAATGGGTTTTTAAATATTCAATATCCTGTTAATAAATCTTTCAGCTTCCGTTGTTTCTATATCCATATTTGATATCAGGGCTTTCAGGTTAATCCATATGTCCTCTTCATTCAGCCTGGGTTGTTCATCAATATAGCCATACTCCAGTAAAAATTGCTCAAGTTCCTCTATTTTATTTTTTCTAAATCCTTGTACTTTGCCGTATTTAAGGGACTGTATCAATTTTTCAGGATTCCCGTTAAGCATATTCAACTGTTCGCTCACTGCATCAATGAATTTCTCAGAAACCGCTCCCGATTGTTCCAAAACGCTTCTGTCGATGGGTTGAGGCCGGCCCTGACGATATAACTCCTGAAACCGATTGAGGAGTTTGATTTTATCCCTTAATTTATTGATCTGCCTATCTTCCATCCCTTCCAGGTGACCGCCGTTTCTCAGATAACTGTCCAACTGCCCCCAGTATTGCAGGCCATTTTTCAAGCAATTGTGAAGTAGCTGGCTATCCTCCAGCAAATACCACAGGTGGATCTGGGTGATTTCATCAGTCAACAGATTGAATGCAGGTACACCAAGTGCTTTTCCGTATTCATCATGGCTTTTTCCTTCAGGTGAAGGAACATTGAATTGTTCAATTTTAAAAGAAGCTAAATCAGGTTGTGACCGGAGATCAACAGATTCATTTTGCTTGCCTGTTAAAGGAATGGTTTTATAAGAGATATCGTTCAAAGAGGTAAGATAGGATTCCCATTTGGCCACCTCATCACTTTGTGCAGTAAAATAAAAGATCTGACGGCCGTCTCTGCTGATCTCCACCAAAGCATCTATAATTGCCCTGGCTCTTGCATCATCGCTGTTGGCCAGTAATTCATCAGCCAAAATGGGCAATTTAACAGCAGTTTCCTGACTTTCAATATAGGCCAGCCGAACCGAAAGCAATAGTTGTATCTGTGTTCCGGTGGACAATTCACTCAGATCCTGACCCTCCCTCAGCACAGTATCCATGGCTCTGAAAGTCGCTTCATTCTGTTCATCAAGCATCAATTCATACCGTCCGCTCGTAATTCGGTTAAACAACTCTTTGGCCCGCATGAACACTGCAGGCCGGTTTTGTTCTTTGGTTTCTTGTTTCAGCCTGCCGACCAGCAGTTTTCCGGTAAAGGCAGCCAGATTGGATTCATACAGTGATTCCAGATCATCAAGGGCTTTCTGCTTTTTCTGTAAGGCATCTTCCAGGGCATTGCCCTGTTTGGCATTGCTGATATTGGTTTCGATAGTGGTGATCTTTTCATTGATGTTTTCCAGCTTCTCTGCCTCTTCTCCATACCGGCCTGCCTTTTCCCGGGCCTGATCAGGAGTGAGACCTGTTAGTTCTTTCTGATGCTGTTCGTAAAGAGAATGCTCCCTGACCCTCTCTTTCTTTTCAGACAATTTTCGCTCTGAAAACTGAAAATTTTCCCGGGCTTCCCGGTATTTATCCAATTGCTCCACAAGCTGCCTTACCCGTTCCTTATCGCCATAATCCACATTCAGCTTTTCGTATATTTCCCGGAGCTTCTTCTTATCACTGTCTATTTGTTGTTGCTTCTCTTTTATGGTTTCCTCCTGGCGTTTGATTTCCCTTGTATTTTCCCTGCGGCGCTCTTCCTCCTTTTTCAGTTCATTGTAAAGGGCTCTTGCTTCGGTTGCATCTTTTGCTTTCTCTACAAAATGCTCCTGAAACCGGGCATTGATCTTTTTCAATATCTGATCGTGGTTCTGCGATAAATTTTCCAACTGGCTTCTCAAAGCTTCCAGTTCCGCATGGGCTTGCTGCCATGTGTTAAGATTCATCACAAAAGTGTAAAGCCCGCTGTAGTTCCTGGGATCCTTCTCCGGGAGATGTGGTGCAGCCTGCAATTTTCGCACCCATTGATCATAGGTTTCCTTAATTTCTTCAAGCTGTTTATTTGCTGCTTCCCGTTCCTTGCTCAGGTTGTCGAGCTTCTGGCGGATCATTTCCATCCATTTAATGGTATGGAGTTCACTGATCAAATAATTTATGGTTTCATTGACTTTATCAACATTCCATGATTCAGGAAGGGGCAGGCCGGTTAACTGATAATCCTTTTCCCGCATGCTGATCTCTTCGATAGGCCTCTCCTTAAGGGCAAAATAAGAAAGAATAGGCAACAGTATAATTCCAAACAGAGCTGGCCAGCCTGCAAAATAGGTCAGTACGGTCAGTATGGCTCCCGTTGCGGAAAGGATGATCACCCACTTTTTAGAAGTGCCCTTTTGCCTTCTCTGTGACTGAAGCCAGAGGCCAAGGGTTTTGATACCGTGTTGTAAGGCCTCACTTTCAAATTGATGACTGCTATCATCAAGCGCTTTTTTCAGCTCATCGATTTCTGTTTCAAGAAACTGATGCCGGCTAATGGTTTGATGCGCCCTGAGCAAAAAATCCTCCAGGTTGCGCACATTTTTCAGATCAACCCCTTCCCATTGGTTCGGATCGATGGATTCATCTATGGCTTTTAATGCCTGCTTCGTCTCGGTTTGATAATACTCAAACTGTTTGTTTTCTTCCCGGATTTCACGCCTGTTCTCTTCAAGGGATGCTATTCTTTGTTCCAGTTCATCAAGAATGGCATCGCTAACACCCCCTTCGGGCAGATTTAGCTCAGCCAGTTCGTTTTTAAGCTGAATCGTCTTATTCTGCGCTTCCCGAATGCCTTGTTCAGCCTTACCCATTTCCTCTTCCAGATCCTGTATCCGGTCATACTCACTACCATTCACCTTTTCCATTACTTTCGGATACTCCTCGTATATCTTCCTCTGTTGCTCAAGCTCCTGCTCTGCTTCGAGATATTCAATGACCCGTTCATAAAAATCCTTCAGACGGGAAGCTTCACGGGCATCATCCCTGTCTTTGTAAAGTTTTTGAAGGCGATCCTCTTCTTTTTTTAAATCCCACTGCCTTTGCTGTATGTCTTTAAAATGCCCTTCAGCTTCCTGATACGCTTTGTGCTCTGAAATGGTAGAGCTTCTGGCTTGATAGGAATAACCGAGCTCACTTTCGGCAGCATCCAGATTGTAGCCACCAATTGATTCACGAACGATGTGACTGGCCAGTTCCTTCTCTTCGGCTCTGACTAATTCATGTAGCGCAAGCATATAGCGGCTTTCCGTTTCTGTGGCCGGCAAACCGGCAAGCGTATCATTCTGGCCGTTTCGCTGTGTTTCAATATTCCCAAAATCCATCCTGATTTTCCAGTTTTCCCCTCCAATATCAGCAAAAGCTTCTGCCTGGGTGTGATTAACCTTCTTCCGCCAGATCAGCTCACGGATCACACGGGCAGTGGAACTTTTGCCTGAGGCATTGGGCCCGGCAATAATGTTGATGTTGGGCGAAAAATTTTCATAGGTTTTCATACCCCTGGGAAAGCCAGGCATTTTATCTATAGAGAGTTCCCTGAATATAAATGGTACCTTTTGCATCATGATGAATCTACTTTTGCTGCTGTGCCAATAAAACGCCCAGTAAGCGGTTGCATTCCTCCAATATGTATTCTCTGGCTTCTTCTTCTGTTTTTTGCCGCAAACGGTTCTCCTTCCTCAGCGGATGATAAGCACTTGCAGAATCTATCTTATTCACCTGCATGTACCATTCCTTCATCAGTTTATCCAAAAATCGGGTGGATTGACCGTTTTGAATAGCCAGAATCGTTTCGGCAAGTTTGCCGGCCGGAGATGCATTCTGAGCCAGGTCTTCCAGATTTTGCACCTGAGGCTGAACCTGATTGAGGACTTTTCGCACAGAAACCCGGGTACCTGTCTCCATTTCTGTTGCATAATCCATGACCTGATGCTTCCAGACGTCTATTCGGCTTGCCTGGCTGCTTTGACCCGTCAGTTCAATGTCATACAACAAGTAAGCAACCCCTTCCAGTTCCTCAAGATGATTCTGAGCATGGTCGAGCAAACCGGAGGAAACCATGTTTCTGAAGCTTTCTTCATCCTCTGCCCCACTCACATCAATCCTCAGTTTTTCATAACGAACTGGTGACAGCGGAACCCGTTTGACCCGTATATCCTGCTTTCCTGTTACCTCCAGCAAAAGAGGCCCATGGATTCCGGGCTCACCTGGATTCAAAGCATGAGGTGTACCAGTATAAGCAATAAAGGGATTCTTTTCCTGAAATTCAAAAGGTTTGTGAATGTGCCCCAGAATCCAGGCATCAACTGGCAATTCTTTCAGGTGATCAAAACTGAGCGGTGCATACTTGCTGTCCGGAACGTCTACTTCGCCATGCAACAGTCCAATAGTTACCTGATTGGGATCCGGTTCAAGATTGTGCAAAGCCCGGACCGGTTCCTCAGTAACATATTTTCGGGGGAACGACCAACCGATAAATTGAACCTCACGGTCACCCACAGAATGCGTTTGGATTTCCCAGTCCCCGCCGGCACCTAGCAAATGAACATGATCATACTGACTGTTGCCTGCAATCTGGGCCAGCACATCGTGGTCATGGTTGCCGGCAATCAGAAACACTTCAATGCCTGCCTTTTTCAATCTGTCAAATCCTGCCTGCAAAGGTCCCACCGCCTCAAAATAGCGATTGTCTTCATCTACCACATCTCCGGCAAGCAACATCACATCAATGTGGTTTTGAACACACCATTCCACCATCCGGTGCCAGGTATATTTTGTGGAACGTACATCCGCATCCTCCGGCACTCCCGAAGAGGTCCTGCCCAAATGCAGGTCTGCTGTGGCTAATATCTTAACGGACATAATTTCAATTTATCCATAACAATGATTGTTCCTTCAAAAATAGCAAACATTTCATGTTTTAAAAAATTGACGGTAATGTGTTCATAACTTTATCCCTCTATTTATTTCTCCTTTACAGGAAAAATTTATTTTTGAATAATATACTGAATATTTATTAGGCTTATCTCCCGAAAAAATAAAAGGCAATATGGAGGTTTTATATCACAAAGACCTAAACTACACCCCGGTAGAAAAACAATTTACCAAAACGATCGATTACCTATGCAACAACAATTTCGCAGCTGCAGAGGTAAAAAAGGTTCACAGAAACGGCTATTACCGGGCCAAACTTGATTACAGGAATCGACTTCTTTTTAAACTTGGGCAATTTAACAACCAATACTATATCCTGCTCTTAGAGATCATCTTTAACCATGAATATCATAAATCGAGATTTTTAAAGGGTGCCGATGTGGATGAATCCAGCTTTGAAGAAATGGGTCAAATTGACTCTGTTAAAAAGCACGATATTCAGCCTCTGACTTACGTCAATCCCGAAACACCCTATTTTCATGTACTGGATAAAATTTTATCCTTTGATCAAGACCAAAATTATCTCTTCAGCTTACCTACCCCTTTTATTGTAATAGGACCTGCAGGGAGCGGCAAAACCGCCCTTACCCTTGAAAAAATGAAAACATTAAAAGGTTCGGTACTTTATACAACCCTTTCTTCCTACCTGACAGAAAATTCGGCTAACCTTTTTTATGCCAATAACTATGACAATGATCGGCTGAATATTGATTTTCTCAGCTATAAAGAGTTCCTTGAGACTTTACACATCATTGAGGGGAAAGAAGCCGGATTTAAAGTATTCAACTCCTGGTTCAACCGTCACCGTCAAAAAACTACCATCCGGGATGCCCATAAATTATATGAGGAGTTTAAAGGCGTTATAACCGGCTATAACATTGATCAACCATACATGAGTGAGGAGGAATACCTGAATCTCGGGGTAAAACAATCCATATTTATTGAAGAGGAGCGCCAACAAGCTTATGAGTTATTTAAAAAATATCTTCAGTTCATCAGGGAAAACGGATATTACGATATTAACATAATATCCCATCAATGGCTGCCTTTGTGCAAACCGCGATACGATTTTATTGTTGTCGACGAAGTACAGGATTTCACAAACATTCAGCTATACCTCATCCTCCAGGCGTTAAAAAAACCCACGCAATTTATCTTATGCGGAGATTCAAATCAAATAGTTCATCCCAATTTATTTTCCTGGTCGAACGTTAAAAGCATGTTCTATTTGAATGAAATCAAGGGAAACAACATCAATATCCTTAAAACCAATTACAGGAACTCTGCTTCTGTTACCCGCACGGCCAATGCCTTACTTAAAATCAAAAATACCCGGTTTGGATCCATTGATAAGGAAAGTACCTATCTGATCAGCTCTGTATCTAAAGACAAAGGAAAAGTAAATTTCTTGAAAGAGGCACCAGAAATAAAAAATGAACTCAACCGGAAAACACATAAAAGCACCAATTATGCTGTTCTTGTCATGCGGCATGAAGATAAATCCATGGCCCGGAAGTATTTTAACACGCCGTTGGTTTTTTCCATACAGGAAGCAAAGGGACTTGAATACGAAAACATCATAATGCTCAATTTTGTAAGTGAAAATTCAAAGATTTTCCGGGAAATAATCAAAGGTGTTGGTAAAGAAGATGTTGAGAGCAATGAACTGACTTTCTCCAGAGCAAAGGATAAAAAGGATAAATCGCTGGAAGCTTATAAATTCTATATTAACTCTTTCTATGTAGGAATTACCAGGGCTGTAAAAAACATCTATTTAATCGAATCCGATGCCAAGCATCCGTTTTTTGAACTGCTCGGACTTATTGAAAGCAAGAAACAGCTCAATATTCAACAGGAAAGCTCATCGGATGAAGATTGGCAGAAAGAAGCCAATAAACTTGAAAAACAAGGAAAGAATGAACAAGCCGAAGAAATCCGGAAGAACATCCTTGGAACCCAACAACCTGACTGGGAACCCATCACTCCTCAGAACATAGATGAATTGAAAGGGAAAGCCCTTGACCCGGATAACTTCAACAAAAAGGCAAAAGACAAATTGTTTCACTATGCTTTGCTGTATAACGAAACCGAATTAATCGACAAGCTGGTCGAACTCAAATATAAACGTGCCCTTGATCCTCAGAAGGAAAGGGGAGCACTCTTCAGAAAATATTATTATCACTACAAACAGGATAATATACAGGCATTAACAAACGAAATAAAAAAATATGGCCTTAATTTCCGCGACCAGTTCAACCTTACGCCTTTACTCGCTGCTACCTTATCAGGATCTGTAAAGATCATCAACTTTCTGAATGATCTGGGTGTGGATCAAGCTTTGGTCGATAATCAGGGAAAAAATGCCGTACAAATGGCTTTGAAGCTTGCCTTTCTGCACGAAAACTACAGAAAGCGGATCTTGCCTGAAATATACCCCCTTATTGTTACCGACAACATTAAGCTAAAAATTAATGATCAATTGGTAAAGCTGGATAATCATAAAATAGAATATTTCCTGGTTAACTTTTTCATTGCCATTCAACCTGAAATGCTCAAAAAACGAAAAGATCATTTATACTCCCGGGGTGTTACACTAAACGATTATATTGACACAGTGGAAGAATTCCCGGAAAACGTCCTGTTTGATTACCGGAAAAAAAGAAGTTACCTCAACGCCAATCTTGCTAAAAATGAAGTCAACCGTGACGATCCGTACAACAAAAAATTATTTCTCAGGCAGGAAAGGGGTTATTATGTCCTTAATCCGGAAATGGAGATATTCATAAATAATCGGTGGATGAACATATACGATTCTATGAACATGGAAAAGATCAGAAAACCCACCACCGAAGAGATTAAAGAAAAGCTTTGGAAGGATCTGCCTGAAAAAATCAAGGCTGAATTAATTGAAAACTTGGAAAAAGTCTCAATCAATGACAATGAAAATCCGGAAGATGACCAGGATGAGCCTTTTCAAGAAGAATCAGATTCTTCAGATAATAAAAAAGATAATAATAACGATGGCCAACAACTCACTTTAGACCTTTAAAGAATGGGGAAATTATATTTAGTGTTTGTCTATAAAGTCAAATAGATTTGAAAGAGTCTTGTC
>JBNJFN010000056.1:0-13661 GCA_051746885.1 Bacteroidota bacterium
ATTGAACTGATGGAGAAACTTGGTATTTATGAAGTGGATGAAGAGGATTTTGCCCTTTGTGAATTTGTATGCACTTCTAAAACACCGGTTCAGTCGATTATCAGACAAGGGCTTGATATGATGCGGGAAGAAATGACCTGAATGATGTAGAATATAAAACTTTTATCCTATACATGAAAGCCTTAAGAAGATTTCTTGATAATATAAAGCCTCATTTTGAAAAAGGGGGGAAGTTTGAAAAGCTACAATCCACTTTTGAGGCATTTGAAACATTTCTTTTTGTCCCTGATCAGGTTACTACCCAGGGTACTCACATACGGGACAATATTGATATGAAGCGAACGATGGCCCTTGTGGTTATATCTTTGATTCCTGCTTTATTGTTTGGTATGTGGAATGTAGGTTATCAGCATTATCTGGCAACCGGTCAGGAAGGAAGCACAGGAGAACTTTTTCTGGAAGGATTGAAGCTGGTATTACCAATCGTAATCGTTACCTATGTTACAGGCCTGGCTATCGAATTTGCCTTTGCACAGATCAGGGGTCACGAGGTGAATGAAGGTTTTCTGGTAACGGGGATGCTGATCCCCCTGGTTATGCCGGTGGATGTACCCCTCTGGATGGTTGCTGTCGCTACAGCTTTTGCAGTGATCATCGGCAAAGAGGTTTTCGGAGGAACCGGCATGAATATACTTAACCCTGCCTTAACCGCCAGGGCTTTTCTATTCTTTGCCTATCCTGCATATATGTCGGGCAATCAGGTATGGACGCACGGATTAATGGAAGGGGAAGGAATTGTTGACGGATTTTCAGGGGCTACCCCGCTTTCCATGGCAGCAGAAGGGAATTTGGATCAGTTGCCTGCGGTACAAGATATGTTTTATGGTTTAATTCCCGGGTCGATAGGTGAAACTTCGGTGGTGGCCGTATTGATAGGTGCAATTATTTTGTTGTTTACAGGAGTGGGAAGCTGGCGTGTTATGCTTTCCACCTTTGCAGGAGGACTGGTTATGGGATTGTTGCTAAATGCATTTGCCGTGAATCCCTTTATGGAGATACCTGCCTGGCAGCATTTGACAATGGGCGGTTTTGCATTCGGAGCTGTATTTATGGCTACCGATCCGGTTACAGCCGCAAGAACCAAAAAAGGAAAATACATATACGGATTTCTTATTGGTATACTGGCCATCCTGATCCGGGTGATCAATCCGGCTTATCCTGAAGGGGTCATGCTGGCCATTCTGTTGATGAACGTATTTGCACCTTTAATTGATCATTATGTGGTAGAATCGAATATTAACAAACGTCTGAAAAGGGCTGAAGCACAAGCAGCTTAAAAAATATACCAGATATGAAGCAGTTTAGTAATACCTATATCTTTATATTTTCACTCATTATGGTGGTAACGGTAGCTACCATTCTATCCGTGGTAGCCATGCAATTACAACCCATGCAGAAGAAAAATATTGAGATCAAGAAGAAGCAGAATATACTTCTTTCTCTGAATATTGAAAGCAATAAGGACAATGTACTTGATCAATACGAGAAGTATATCACCGACAGTTATGTCATCAATTCGGAAGGTGAGCGTATTGAAGGAATAGATGCGTTTTCCGTTGATCTGAGCAAAGAAATTGTAAAACCTGTTGAAGAGCGCAGGCTCCCAATCTATGAAGGAACGGTGGGGGATAGCACCCAATACATCATACCCGTTCGGGGAAAAGGATTGTGGGGACCGATATGGGGATATATTGCACTTCAAAGCGATTACAATACCATTTACGGGACGAACTTTAGCCATGACAGCGAAACCCCTGGATTGGGCGCGGAAATTTCGACCAGGCAATTCCAGAAGCAGTTTATTGGAATGAAAATTTTTAATGAGGAGGGTGAATTTGTGTCTGTTGATGTAGTTAAAGGAGGTGCACCTTCCGGAGCCACTCATGCTGTTGATGGAATATCCGGTGGAACTATTACCAGCAAGGGTGTAGACAATATGCTTGAAGATATTATCGGAGCTTATGTGCCTTATTTGAAACAAATACGTAATAAAAGAAGTTAACTATGAGTCAGGATAGAGAACCGTTGTTTTCACCGAAAAATATGAGGTTACTAAAAGAGCCTTTGGACGATTCCAATCCGATCACCGTTCAGGTTTTGGGGATTTGTTCAGCTCTGGCCATTACGGTAAAACTTGAACCATCAGTGGTTATGGCGCTTGCGGTTATTTTTGTAATGGCCGTCTCTAATGTGGTAGTTTCTTTGTTACGATCAAAGATACCCCCAAGAATCCGAATAATTGTGCAATTAACCGTTATATCTTCTCTGGTGGTCCTTGTTGATGAGTTTTTGGCAGCGTTTGCCTATGAGGTCAGCCAGCAGCTATCGGTATTTGTTGGATTGATTATTACCAATTGCATCATCATGGGCCGGCTGGAGGCTTTTGCTCTTGGTAATAAGCCATGGCCTGCATTTCTTGATGGAGTTGGTAATGCGGCAGGATATGGTGTTATTCTGGTGATCGTAGGATTTATCAGGGAGCTGTTTGGATCCGGTACCATCTGGGGTTATCAGGTGATACCTGAAACTTTTTACAGTGTTGGATATGAGAATAACGGGCTTTTTATATTACCCCCGATGGCTCTTATAACCGTGGGAATTATTATATGGGTCCAACGTTACAGGAACAGAAAACTGATTGAAGAACGACAAACCTAAAGTGAGCTATGGAAAATTTAGTCAATATATTCGTTAAGTCCATCTTTGTCGATAACATGATATTTGCCTATTTCCTGGGCATGTGCTCTTATCTTGCCGTTTCAAAAACTGTAAAAACATCTACAGGTCTGGGATTGGCCGTAGTATTTGTTCTGGGTATTACCGTGCCCCTGAATTATATAATACATAATTATATGCTTAAAGAAGGTGCATTAACCTGGCTAAGTCCGGCTTTTTCAGATGTAGATCTCAGTTTTCTCAGTTTTATTTTATTCATTGCAGTAATCGCTTCAATGGTACAATTGACTGAAATGGTGATTGAGAAATTTTCGCCTACGCTTTACAGCAACCTGGGAATTTTTCTGCCATTGATCGCTGTCAATTGTTCCATATTGGGTGGATCTTTGTTCATGCAGGAAAGAGCATACAATACGCTGGCAGAGGCAACGGCCTTCGGATTGGGTTCAGGTGTAGGATGGTTCCTTGCCATTATCGGAATTGCGGCCATTCGTGAAAAGATTCGTTATTCCAATGTACCTGCTCCGCTCAGAGGGCTTGGAATTACATTCATCATTACAGGATTGATGGGAATTGCGTTCATGGGGTTCATGGGCATAGAACTATAAATTGTGTAAAACAAAAAGGAAATGATCTTACTTGCAACCAATACTACAATTATTTTACTGAGTATAGCTGTATTTCTGTTTCTTATTCTCGCCCTTGTGCTTGTACTGCTTTATGCGAAAAAAAAGCTGATACCCAAGGGTAAAGTCAAGCTCAAGGTCAATGATAAAGAATTTACCGTGGACCCGGGTCAGACTATATTAGCCGCCCTTTCAAATCAGGGGATATACCTGCCTTCTGCATGTGGTGGACAGGGAACGTGTGGCCTGTGTACGTGTCAGATCCACGAAGGAGGAGGCAGCATACTCCCAACAGAAAAAGGTTTTTTCACCAGGAAGGAAGAAATGGAGAACTGGCGCCTGGGATGTCAGGTAAAGATAAGAAATGACATGACCATCAAAGTACCGCCGGAGGTCATGGAGATCCAGAAATATGAGTGTGAGGTTGTTTCCAATAAAAACGTGGCTACCTTTATAAAAGAATTTGTTATCAAACTGCCGGAGGGGGAAGCCATGAACTTTGAGCCCGGCGGATATATTCAACTTGATGTCCCCAAAATTGAAGTCGATTTTTCAAAAGATGTTGAGGTGGAAGATGAATTCAAAGATGAATGGGATCGTTTTGGCCTTTGGGACTTGCAGATGAAAAATAATGAAGAAACGTTCAGGGCTTACTCAATGGCCAATCATCCTGCAGAAGGGCAAATTATTAAGCTTAATGTTCGGATAGCTACTCCTCCGTGGGACCGTTCAAAAGGGAGGTTCATGAATGTCAATCCCGGTATATGTTCATCCTACGTGTTTTCAAGGAAACCCGGGGACAAAGTCACCCTCTCAGGGCCCTATGGTGATTTCTTTATAAAACATACGGATAAGGAAATGATATATATTGGAGGTGGAGCAGGAATGGCGCCGCTTCGGTCTCACATTTTTCATTTATTCAAAACATTGAAGACCGACAGAAAAGTGTCATACTGGTATGGAGCCCGTTCGAAGAAAGAAATTTTCTATGAAGAGGATTTCAGGGAACTGGAAAAAGAATTTCCCAATTTCTCCTTTCACATCGCGCTCTCCGAACCAAAAGAAGAAGATAAATGGGACGGGCCGGTGGGATTCATCCATCAGGTAGTGTATGATCAATATTTGAGTACGCTGGAAGAGCCTGAGGAAATCGAGTATTACCTTTGTGGTCCTCCCGTGATGAATGATGCGGTTCAAAACATGCTGTACAATCTTGGTGTTCCGCAGGAAATGATCGCATTTGATGACTTTGGTGGCTAACGTAAAATCTGGCATTATTTAATAGGGAGTTTATTGTACGTTGAGAAAATAGGAAAGCACCAAATAACAAATCCCAAATAACAAATAATTTCCAAATTCCAATTATATAATTTCTAAATTGAAATACACGGAATTTGTTTATTGAAAAATTGATGCTTGATATTTGTTATTTTCTTTATATACTGATTTATTACAAATATTTATGAAGAATAGATTATTGATTGTCTTCCTGATACTAATAGGGTTTTCCGGATGTACCAATCTTCCGGAAAACAGGGACAAAAACTATATGTCAATCAAGGGACTTACCCAGGGAACCACTTATATGGTCAAATACAGTTCCGCCGATTCAACAAACTATCATCCTCACATCAAAGAAATTCTGGCTGAAATCGATTCCTCTATGTCTACTTATCAGGACCATTCGATTATATCCAGGATCAATCGAAACGATCCTTCCGTCGAGGTGGAGAAGCATTTTAGAGAGGTTTACGATACTGCCGAAAGGATTTCCCGAATGACCGAAGGGGCTTTTGATATTACCGTAGCTCCCCTTGTAAATGCATGGGGATTTGGCTTTACAGAGAAAAAAGAGCTGGATAGTACCAGGGTAGATAGCCTCCTTGAATTTGTCGGTTATGAAACCATCCGGCTGGAAGATGGAAAAATTTATAAGAATGATAAACGTACCATGCTTGATATGAGTGCCATTGCTAAAGGATATACCGTGGATGAGGTAAGTGAGTTTCTGGAAAACAAAGGGGTAAGTGATTATCTTGTTGAAATAGGGGGTGAGGTTCGAACGCGGGGTAAGAATCCTGACGGAGAGTTATGGAGAATCGGTATCGACAAACCAATAGATAGCAGCAATGTAGCCACCAGAGAACTTCAGGCTATTGTGAGCTTAAAAAACCAGGCTGTGGCTACTTCGGGTAGTTACCGCCAGTTTTATGTAGAAGATGGAGTCAAATATTCTCATACCATCAATCCGAAAACCGGCTATCCGGTAAGACATAAATTATTAAGTGTTTCAGTTTTTGCAGAAAATTGCGTTTTTGCCGATGCCCTGGCTACAGCATTTATGGTGATGGGAAGAGAAAAGAGCAAACGCCTTCTTGAAAACCACAGTTCGGTAGGAGCCTATTTTATCTATTCTGACGAAGAGGGAGATTTTCAGGTGGAATGGACTGAAAATGTAAAGGATCTGATCAAAAATTTATGAGCAGATCCTTTACATGGTTAATATGGCCCAAAACAAAAGTTCATTATTCTGAATCATAAGCACATTCCTCTTCATCCCCGCAGGCACATGATATACCCTTTTCTTTTAATTCAGGTGTAATATGTGTGCATGAGCCTCCGTGGAATTCTCCTTGTTTTTTGAACAGCATTCTGACCGAAAAACCGATAAGGGCTATTAGTACAATGATAATAGCCGGTAATAATATCTTTAATATACTCATCTTTCACCTCCATCTTTTACGTACATAACCAGTGAGAATTTTTATGTTTTCTTTATCCCATCTCTTTAAATTCCACTGTTTATTGTAATAACAAATTTCTCTTCCTTTCTGTTTAAAAAATCAGAGATCTTTTTCATGGGTTTTATTGCCGGTAAAATGGCTTTGCCGTTTGGATTTATCCTACAATACTTTTATTTTTAACATTTAAAAGATAATTCGATAGTAGCCAATGATTAAAGATTTGCTTCGGAGAACTACATATGAGCACGAGACCTTCAGGCTAATCTTTTTAGCTGCTATTGTAGGAATAATTTCCGCTTTCCTTGCCATCGGATTTCGTTATCTCCTGTTCTTTTTTGAGAATTTGTTTTTTTATCAGGAGTTTTCCGGATCAGAGGTTTCCATGGTTAATCATGATCTTGGGTTATGGGTTATTATTGTGCCGGCAATAGGAGGTATATTTGTCGGCCTGATCACAAAATATATTGCCGGAGAAGCCAAGGGTCACGGAGTGCCAGAGGTTATGGAATCCATAGCGGTGTATGGAGGAAAAATGCGACCCAGGATCGTACTGTTTAAAGCCCTTGCCAGTGCCTTGTCAATTGGTTCAGGGGGTTCGGTTGGCCGGGAAGGACCAATCATTCAGGTAGGATCCGGCGCAGGTTCAACTGTAGGCCAGCTATTGAAACTCGACAGCCAGCAGGTGAAAGTATTGGTTGGTTGTGGTGCAGCCGGTGGAATTGCGGCTACTTTCAATACGCCGGTGGCAGGAATTATTTTTGCCTTGGAGATCATTTTACTGGAGCTTAAATCCCGGTCTTTTATATCCCTGGTGATTGCCTCATTTTTTGCCACTACGGTGTCGAGGTTTATCCTGGGGTCTCATACCGCTTTTGATATTCCCGGGTATTCATTTGTTAGTTTGTATGAGATCATATTTTACCTGCTACTGGGGATTCTGGCGGGTTTAACCGCCGTATTCCTGATCCGGATGGTTTATGATACCGAACATTTCTTCGAGAAGCGGATAAGAATACCTGTTTTCCTAAAGCCGGCATTTGGAGGTTTGGTGGTGGGTATGATCGGATATTTCCTTCCGCAGGTGTTTGGTTATGGTTATGATACCATCAGTGATATGTTGAATCAGGAAATTATTCTGGGCACGGTAATACTTTTATTTGTCTTTAAGATCGTTGCCTTTGTGGTTACTATTGGTTCGGGAGCTTCAGGGGGAATCTTCTCTCCTTCGCTCTTTATCGGTGCGGCTTTGGGAGCTGCTTTCGGTTGGATCCTCAATGCCCCTTATCCGGAGATAACCGCTCCCATAGGAGCGTATGCTCTTGTTGGGATGGCTGCACTATTTGCAGCCGTTTCCAGGGCCACATTTACTGCCATCATCATCATTTTTGAAATGACATTGAATTATAGTATCATTTTACCCCTTATGTTTTCTTGTGTGATTGCTGACCTGATCGCCTGGAGTTTGTCGTCCGATACCATATATACCAAAAAACTCAGTTTAAGAGGAATCCGTATTTCTCAGGATATGGAGGCCAATATATTGGATACCGTTAGAGTAGGGGAGGTCATGAGCCTGACTTATGGAGTATCCATGAATGAGCCTATTCAAAGCATTTATAAGCAGTTTATTGAGGGGAATTATAGTTCTACATGCGTAATTGATGAGAACAGGATACTGAGGGGGATGATTTCATTAAAAGATATTAACCGGATACCAGGCGAAGAATGGGACAAGCCCCTCAGGGAGTATGTTCATAAACCTCATGCAGTTACATATGCTGATGAAACATTAAGCGAGGCTTTATACAAAATGGCTTCCCATAATGTTGAATCATTGCCCGTTATCAATAATTTGGAAGATTATAAAGTAGTAGGACAAGTTTCAAGGAATGAGATTATTTCCAGAATGCATTAATTATTAATTTTGATGCTCATTTTAATGAATTAAATTTTGTTGTTATATGGAAGCTACGCTTTATTACGAACTGAATAAAGAAGACAAGGATTTTACAAAACGAATGCTCAGATTTTTAAAAAATAATATCTGGCTGTATATCCCGGATTTTGTGCTGATTGTTCTCCTTGTTATTCCCCCTTATGAAATGGAAAAAACCTTAATGATTGTTTCAGGACTGGTGGTTCTGGGTTTTCGCGATCTCGTTGTCCTGCGCCGAAGCACTTATTATCTGCACCAATTCAAAGTAGAAGATCATATGGTAAGCTTCTCCGTAATGAGATACAATCAGATTTACCTTACCAGTGAGAATCATATTTCCAATGTGAATCTTGTCAGGGAATATCGTCCTTTTCGCCTTATTTTCAAGGAAAATGGTGAAGTGATTCATCAGCAATATGCACTGGGTTTCTGGAACAAGGAGAAGCTTGAGCAGTTATATCAGAAATTTCACAATTTAAAACAGGACATTTCTATGGACTCGATGTTCAAGCGAAATCTTTAATTTTATTATAGTACCTTAGTTTTATTCATCAGACAAGCTATGTTGAACCTAAAATTAATATTATGAATGAAATTTTGCAGTCCATTGACCAGGCCATTGTTGCTTATAATGATTATGTAGGCGGGTATGCCTTGTTGGTGCTTTTGATACCGACCGGTTTGTATTTTATGTTCAAACTCAATTTTTTGAATATAACCAAGTTGGGTCATTCAATTAATGTTATCAAAGGCAGCTATGACAGGGCTGAAGACAAAGGAGATATCAATCATTTCGGGGCACTCTCAACGGCCTTGTCTGCTACTGTTGGTACGGGGAATATTGTGGGTGTTGCCCTGGCCATTCATTTTGGAGGCCCGGGAGCGGTGTTCTGGATGTGGATCACAGGTTTTCTGGGGATGATATTGAAATATGTGGAATGTACGCTATCCAACAAGTACAGAAAGTTTAACAGTGATGGTAGCGTTTCCGGAGGCCCCATGTATTATATGGAATATGGCCTTAAAGATAAGCTGGGAAAATTTGCAAGAATTCTGGCTTTGATTTTTGCTGTGGCCACCGTGATCTGTTCTTTGGGCACAGGCAATATGGCTCAGTCCAATTCAATCTCAGATGCTTTGATGACCAATTACGCCGTGCCCCACTGGTTCACAGGACTTATCCTTACATTACTTGTATTGCTGGTTATTGTTGGGGGAATCAAGCGTATTGCAGAGGTGACTTCCAGATTGGTTCCGTTTATGGCCGTATTGTATTTTCTTAGTGCATTGGTGGTTCTTGTGGCCAATTATAATGATGTTCCCCAGGCGTTTCAGCTCATTTTCCATGATGCTTTTACCGGAACAGCAGCTACAGGCGGATTTGTCGGTTCTACTTTTATGATGACACTGCTCTGGGGAGTTAGGAGAGGGTTGTTCTCCAACGAAGCCGGTCAGGGTTCTGCCGCCATCGCACATGCTGCCGCCAGAACAAAATATCCTGCCCGTGAGGGACTGGTAGCTTCTGTGGGCCCGCTTGTAGACACCTTGATTATTTGTACATTAACCGCTTTATTGATCATCGTAACCGGTACCTGGGATTCTGGTGAAAAAGGTGTGGGCATGACCATTCTGGGTCTGTCTAAAGGTCTGACGCGTCTGGGAATTGAACACACGGGCAGACATATTGTAGGTATCGGATTGCTGTTGTTTGCTTTTTCTACTATGATAAGCTGGTCTTATTACGGCTCAAGGGCAGCCAATTACCTGATAGGGGAAAAGGCCATCAAACCCTATAGCTATGTATTCGGTCTTTTTGTCTTTCTTGGTTCCATATGGGGAATCGATCTGGTATGGAATTTCGTGGATATGGTGATTACTTTTATGACCATTCCCAATCTAATAGCCTTGCTGTTACTTGCTCCCGTAGTGTGGACTGAGACCAAGAAATATTTTGCACAAATGGAAAAAATTAAGTACAGACCTGATTGATTTGTGCAGTATCTTGTTTGGTTATACCTATCGGGTTTTTGTTATCATACGGAGGTGTTTTGTAATTGGCAGGAGAATGAGATATGAGGAAGTTGAAAAACAGCGAGTTGGGTAGAAAATCCATTCAGGAGTTTCGCGAGTCCGGGAAATATCCGATTGTTGTTGTTCTCGATAATATAAGAAGCCTGAACAATGTGGGAGCGGTATTTCGTACTTCCGATGCTTTTCTTATTGAAGGTATGTATTTGTGTGGCATTACCGCACGGCCTCCTCACCGGGAAATTCATAAAACCGCACTGGGGGCTACCGATTCAATTCATTGGGAGTACTTTGAGAATACCTTGGATGCAGTAGCTAAACTTAAAGATGGAGGTTATACCGTGATTTCCATAGAACAAGCAGAAGAGAGCCACTTGCTTGCTGAATTTAAACCCCGGGTAGATAGTAAATATGCTCTGGTATTTGGTCATGAAGTAAAAGGAGTTCAGCAGGCAGTGGTAGACAGGAGCGATTACTGTATCGAGATACCTCAGTACGGCACAAAGCATTCTTTTAATATTTCTGTAAGTGTTGGTATAGTTTTATATCACTTTTACTATCATCTGCACCAGTCAAAGCCATACACTTAATTTAAGAGATATTGGGATTGATTAATGATCTATAAAAAAAATCAGGTCTCGCCAATCAATTGGCGAGACCTGATTTTTTTATTATGAAATTGATTTGTTTTGTTTACTCTACAATGGAATTGAATGTTTCATTGTCCATGTATTCAACAAATTCCATATCTGTTGCTGCCATTTCTGCCAGAGAAGCATCGTTCTGAATGGCAGTTCTCAGATTGCTGAATACAGCATCTTCATCTTCGTTTCTGGCCGCAATAACTGCCTCAAGGTAGTTAGTCAGTCCAGTGTCATCCAGCTGGGTAAGCATGGATTCAGCGTCACTTTGATTACCGCTAAGCAGCATAGCAAGAGCAGTATTGAATGAATCCTGATTCTGCAGATAGTTTAATGCAGCGTCATAGTCACCCTGGATTATGTTAACGATTCCGAGGTTATATTCAGCTGGTGCTCCTACGTCTGTAGCATCAAGGAAATATTCTTTTGCTTCTTCGACGTTGCCTTGTTCCAGTGCAATTGCACCGAGGTTATTCAATACCTGGGGTACGCCACTCTTCAGATCATTGGCTCTTTCAAGTGCATCCTGAGCTTCGTCAAGATTGCCCTGGTTAATGTGTACATAGGCAATATTGTTTTGTGCTCTGAAACACTTGGGGGCTTTTTCTGCCGCAAGTTCGTAAGCCCTTAACTTTTGGTCCATGTCATCGAAAAGCTCGTTTCCTGCATAAAGGGCTGCTTCCAGACCTATTGTATCCGGCTCGGAAAAGATGAAATTCTGGATTTCTGCGTCGGATAATCCTTCTTTTTCAATCTCAACTGTCATATCTGTTCTTCTCAGTTTGGGGAGGATGTCTTCAGCCAGTATCTCAAAAGTTTCCGTCATATTCTTGAGTTCTTCTTCTCTTTCCTCTGGGTCGGAATACATGTTAAGAACCCTGAGGATAAGGTCTTTATCCTGAATGTCGGATTCTTCTACCAGCTTTTTGAATCCTTCCCAGTCTTCTGTGGTTGCTTTGCCTTCATAAATTCTCTCAGCTCCATCTTCACCCAGTTCCTGCTCATCAATCACATCATCGAGGTACTCATTGGCGGATTCTTTTCTTTCTTCTGATAGCCTTTCGTTTAGGTCAATCGGGCCGTCCGGGGAAGCATAACCATGAAGGGAAATTAGGTCGTAGGTCTTGTTGGAGGCTTTTTCCACCTGTTCCACAAACTTTTCCAGTTGCTCAATGTCTTCTTTTTCCAGTTCGGAGTCCCTTACATTGGTTCGTTCAATCTCATAGTGAATGTCGGCCATTTTATCATGCTTGGTCACCCTTTCGAACTTATCATCTGCTGCTGCTGGCTTGGGATCAATGTTTACCAGGTTAGGAGTTGCTACAACTCCCTTGGCTATTTGCCTGTCAGATAAAGTAATTGATTCATCACCATCAGCCTCACTGACAGTACCTCTTATTACGAGTTCAGAATTTCGCATTGCTTCTTCATAGGGGAATGTACCGTTGAATTCAATGCTACCACCGTCTTCGTTAGAGATTGCCGTATTGTTGGCTTCTACATCTTCTCCCTGGAACGTTTTGGATTCAAGTTCCGTTTCTCCATCTTCATAAGTAAGTACGGGAGTAAATTCCACAATGGCATCTTCGTTAAACCATTCGGGAGGAATTTCTCCTTCTATGGTATATTCTACTTCACCCCCATGCATTTCCAATACTTGTGGCGTGGTGGTAAACGTAACCGTACCATACTCTTCTTGCATTCTGTCAATACCTCCGCAGCTACTTAGTAAGATTGCTGCGATTAAGAATGACGCTAGATAATTTAATTTTTTCATAGTTGCCTCTAATTATTTGTTTATGAATAAATTTTACTTTAAACTTTCATTAGTTTAAGTACAAACTTAATAATCTTTTGATTAAAATAAAAATAATTTGGGTAAAATTATGCTTATTGGGGATTAAAAATTTCACATACGAGAATCCCCATGAATTGTTTTTTTAAATAATCTACACCTAAGGCCATGATAACTAGGAAAATACAACAATGCAGGAAGATTTTTTAGATACTGAAATTTTTTTCATGGAAGAATATATTTACTTATATAAATTCATGTTCCTTCCAAGAAAAAAACAGGAATGTGTTAAATATACATCCCTGTTTTTTGCAGAAAAGAATCTTTTGTTCTTATTGTTTAGGATTGTTTCTTTTTAGGCTTGGGAATCAAAGCTTTCCTTGAAAGCCTTAAATTGCCTGTTTGTTTGTCTATGTCGATCAGTTTAACCTGAATTTCCTGTCCTTCTTCCAGAACGCTCTCGACACTTTCAATTCGCTTCCAGTCTATTTCTGAGATGTGCAATAATCCTTCTTTTCCAGGCAATATTTCTATAAATGCCCCGAAGGACACAATCGATTTTACAATACCATTATATATCTTGCCTACTTCCGGGACTTCTACTATTTTATTAATTTGGTTTACAGCGGCATCTACCTGTTCTTTGTTTTCTGCGAAAACATCAACTACGCCATAATCTCCCTGCGATTCGATGGTTATGGTGGATTCTGTTTCTGTCTGAATTTGCTGGACAATTTTTCCCCCGGGACCGATCAATGCCCCAATCATATCTTTAGGTATTTTAAGTTGTTCGAATCTGGGAGTATGGGGTTTATAATCCGGGCGTGGCTCTGACATCGTTTCTTTCATCTTATTTAGAATGTGAAGCCTTCCTTCTTTGGATTGTTGTAACGCTTTGTTTAGAATTTCATAGGAGAGACCGGAAATTTTTATATCCATCTGACAGGCAGTAATGCCATCTTTGGTGCCGGTAACTTTAAAGTCCATATCTCCCAGATGGTCTTCATCTCCGAGAATATCCGATAAGATGGCATATTTTTCTGATGATTCATCGGTGATGAGTCCCATTGCAATTCCTGAAACCGGTTTTTTCATTTGAATACCGGAATCCATCAAAGCAAGCGTACCTGCACAAACTGTAGCCATTGAGGATGA
>JBNJFN010000057.1:0-13652 GCA_051746885.1 Bacteroidota bacterium
AACCAGGCCAAGTCAATGCCTGGTTGGTAGGAAAGTTTACTGTACAGTTATTTCGCAATTTTTAAAAGAATTGTCTATATGAATATAGGTGTTTGCTTTTTTTTCCTTGATCCAGTCTTGTATAACCTCCTGGTGCTTTTTATTCAGAGCCTTCTGCTGAATTGTGCTAAAATCGTTTTCCAGATTGGCTTTATGTTCTTTGGTTTTCTCCTGTAACTTGGTGACTTTGAAGATCATTTTTCCTTTATCATCCTGGGTTTGGTAAGGTTCAGAAACCTCTCCTTCATTTAAGTCTTTTACTGCCTCATAATCGGCCTGAGGCAATTGATCCATTTCGAATTCGTTGCTTGCATCCTCGGGATTGACGAGTAATCCGCCATTTCTTTTATATTGTTTGTCGTCAGAAAATTCGATTGCGGCTTTCTCAAAAGAAATGTTTCCTTTCCTGATTTCCGTTGCAATACTGTCCAGCCTGGCCGTTACTTTTTGTCTCTGTTCGGGGTCAATGTCGGGCTTGATCAGTATATGGCGGAGATTCACCTCATCTTCCCGGCGACCAATTAATTTGATCAAATGATATCCATAAGAGGATTCAACGATCCCGCTCATTTCATCTTCCTGTAAACTGAAAGCCGCATCGGCGAATTCAGGGTCCAGCTCGTCTGCAGTCCGATACCCTAGTTCTCCCCCTTTACCGGAGGTACCCCGATCTTCTGAATAAAGAACGGCGAGGGTAGAAAATTTTTCTCCATCCTGTATTCTTTTCCTCAACTCTAACAACCTCTGGCGTGCCTCTTTTGCAGCCTCTTCGGTCTCAGGGGGATATTTCACGATCTGGGCGATTTGTACTTTCTGATTAACCATAGGGATGCTGTCTTCCGGCATGTTTTTGTAATATTCCTCCACTTCTGAAGGGGAAACCGTGACATCCTGAATGAGCTGTTGTCTCATTTTTTGAGTGCGGAGCTGTTCATTGAGGAGATCCCTGAAATCTGCCCTGATCTCTGCTATACTTTTGTTGTAATAATCTTCAAGCTTTTCTTTCGAACCAATCTGCCTTATAAAGTACCGCAGCCTCATATTGAGTTGCTGTTCGATCTGGTTATTGCTTACCTCTATACTGTCCCTTTCTGCCTGGATTAAGAGTAATTTCTGCGAAATAAGCTGGTCCAACATATCACAGCGCTGGTTGGACGAGCCCATTCCCTCTGCTCTCATTTGCATGAGCTGACTTTCAATATCCGATTGCAGAATGGTTTTGTCTCCTACAACAGCTACCACCTGATCGATTAATCTCTGATTTTGTGCTAATGTTGCTGTTAGGACGGTTGATAACAATACTGTTGTAATAAATATTTTTTTCAACTTTAAATGCATAGACTTATTCATTTTTTAATAGATGACAAATTCATTGTGGTTTAACGCTTGATTGTAAATATCATTTTCCAGCCTCTTTAACAATTGATGTTTGCGCTTATTGATGATGATGTTTTCAATTTTATCTCTGACATAGTTCATGGGAGCTTGACTGCCCCTTACCGTGTAATCGTTGATCCGGATAAAATGGAGTATATCGCCGTCTCGTTCTTCAATATACTTATTGTTCCTGAAAAAACGTTGTGGTTGACTCACTTCCAATGGTAAATTTTTGATAAAACTTCCGAAATCAATCCATTGGTTGTCAAAATCATCGAATTTATCCGCATACTGATAACAATAATCTATTAGCTTGTCTAAATCCTCCTCCTCATCAGATCTGTACCATCTCCTCACATTTTCGATATTGGGTGAATTGACAGGGAGTTTGATGTACAAAATTTTGGCCAGATTTTTGTCTAAAACGAAATTGGAGGAATTTTCGTCATAATAATTTTCGATCTCCTCGTTGGAAATTACTGTATCCAGCTTTTGATCGATCAGTTCTTGCTGATATCTGTAAATTAAAAGGGAGGCACGATATTCTTGTATCTCTTTGCTAATGTCCTTTTGCTCCTCCGGCAGATTTTTTTCTGCTTTTTCCAGCAAGAGTTGTTTCTTGATCCACTTGTCTATATAGTTTTTCGCTATAAGTGAACTATCTTCCTCAGATTTGTCCTCCGGAATAACACCTTTCAGATCGGAAGGATACAGGTGTTTATCATGAATCTTGGCTATTGGCTTTTTGTCATTGTTGTTTTGCTCCTGACAACCAGCAATGATAAACACCAGTATAAACAATATCCCGGGAAATTTCATTTGATTCATAAACTTTTTATTGATTCCTGATTTCATTCAACGGTTCTTCGTTAACTTGTATGGTATATTTGTCCTTTAGTTTTTCTATCAACTCCTTTTCCAGATAGTTCTGGTAATCACCCAAAATTGTCCCTCTTATTTCTTCAAGCTTTTTAGGTTTCGAAGGTACGATTTCACCTTCAACCAAATAGGCCTTTTTTTCTAATTCTTTCTTGTTTTCTCTATCCCATGCATAATTATCAATGATGGCATTTTCACCCTTATGGAACAAGCCTTCTTTAATTTCTAACTTTTTTTCTTCCTTATTTATTTTCTTTAAAATTTCCTGATCGGAATGTTTTTTTCTGAACAAATTTAAAAAACCGCCTTTTTTTAATCTCTTCACTTTTTCCAGGGTTTTTTGATTGTTACACAGGTAGATTTTTCCCTTGAATCGCTCTTCCCGCATATAGTCGTTTTTGTGTTTCTCATAATATCTTTTCAATCCCGCTGTATCTTGTGAGGCCTTTGACCACACTTTCCGGTCCATGATTTCAAACAGCAAAATCCCATCATGGTATTCCTTCAGGAGATATCTGTATTCAGGGTATTTTTCCGGCAGGCGTTTTTTTTCATAATCAAGGATCTTATCATTTTGGAAATGCACATAGGCTTTATCAAGAAGAAATTGTCCATTAAATCGCTTTTTTAAATTATTGGGGAGATTATTCAGGTATTCTATAAAATCGCCTGTATGGAATAATTTGTCCCGGATTACAAAGAGGCTGTCATTTTCGGAGTATGCATTAAGCTGATCCCAGGCGATGCTGTCTTTCTCTTCAGGTTGTTCTATAAAACGATAAAGTTTTCGGAAATTGGACATGTGTTCGGTAAAATGGTATTCTTTTTTTAGACTGGTAATTAAGGAATCCTGAGCGATCTGGAAACGAGGCGTTGTCTCCAGTTTTCTTTGCAGTTGTTCCTTTTCTTCTTCAAATGAGCCCAGTGTTTTTCTGTCGATGAGTTTCATGATGTGCCATCCTCCTGAAGTTTTAACGGGTTTTGAAATTTCCCCCTTCTCATCCAGTCCAAAAGCTGTTTTTTCAAATTCAGGTACCATCCTTCCGACTCCAAACCAAGGCAATTCACCGCCGTTTTTTGCTGAGTTCTTATCTTCAGATAATTCACGGGCAAGTTTCTCAAAATCTTCTCCTTCCTTGATTC
Organism: Bacteroidota bacterium; assembly: GCA_051746885.1. Lineage (GTDB taxonomy): Bacteria > Bacteroidota > Bacteroidia > Bacteroidales > UBA12077 > JAGXLC01. The sequence continues at coordinate 3,439 of JBNJFN010000057.1, forward strand.
GGTGATAGATTTCATTGATCTGCTCTTTTTTTTCCTGTCTTTTTTCTTCAGGCATAGAATTGGGAGCCAGCAGCATGATATGTGCTACTTTTATTTTTCCCCTGGCTTTTCGGTGATCATTCTTTTTTATGAGATAATAACCGTTCCTTGTTTTTACAGGCGGGGATATTTCGTCAACTTCCATGTTGTAAGCTGTATTTTCGAAAGGATACACCATTTGCAGGGCGGTAAAATATCCCAAATCTCCTCCGTTGCTTTTTACAGAGGGATCATCTGAGGTTGCCCGTGCTACTTCAGAAAAGGTTTCGTCTTTTTTTATAATTCTTTTTTTGATATTCAGTATCTTTTCATAGGCATGAAGTGTATCTTGGTAGGTGGAGGATGTGGGAAATTTGATAAATATTTGACTGGCTTTAATCTCTTGCTTGCTTCGTTCGTATGCTTCACGCAGTAACTCATTCATCGCTTCATCGTCTCTAAGATAGAGCCTGGCCAGTTCTTTTCTATACTTTTCTAATTCCTTTCTGAAAGAAGAGATTGTATCCAGATCCATATTCTGAGCTTCGATAACTTTCAGCTTAAAATTGATAAAGAGGTCTAAATAATCTTCTATGTCGGTTTTATCGCCTGATTCAAGATTTTGCTGATTTTTGTTATAGATCCTGAGAAATTCCTCAGAAGTTATTTTATGTCCGTCGATGGTCAGGAGGACCTCATCGTCCTGAGCCAGAAGAAATGTTTGGAAAGGAATAATGAAGATAATAAGGAGTGTGATGAATTGCTTCATAGGGGTGATAATTTTAAATTGATTTTTGTGGTCTTAAGTTATCTAATCAATCAATTCATTTTTTTAGATTCATTTCAAAATGGTCCTTATATTTCTTAAAGTGAAACAATTTTCATTCCCAACGACTGTAGTTTGGTGCTTCTCTGGTTATGGATACGTCGTGGGGGTGACTTTCAATCATACCGTAACTGGTTATTTTAACAAACCTGGCTTCTTTTAATTGTTGGATATTCGGTGATCCGCAATATCCCATGCCCGCCTTCAGACCGCCTATCAGCTGATAAACGACCTCTGACAGATTGCCTTTAAAGGGTACTCTGCCTGTTATGCCTTCGGGAACCAGTTTTCTGACATCCTCTTCCAAATTCTGGAAGTATCTGTCTTTTGAACCTTCCTGCATGGCTTCAACCGATCCCATTCCACGGTAGGTTTTAAATTTTCGTCCCTGATATATGATTGTTTCTCCCGGTGATTCTTCAACTCCGGCAAACAGGGATCCGGCCATGATTGAATCGGCACCGGCAGCTAAGGCTTTGACTAAATCCCCGGAGTACCTCAAACCGCCATCGGCAATGATGGGTACCCCCATTGGGGCAGCTTCCTTTGCTACATCAAAAATGGCCGATATTTGGGGCAGTCCGACACCTGCAACCACGCGGGTAGTGCATATTGATCCCGGCCCGATACCCACTTTCAATGCATCGGCTCCGGCTTTGAGCAGGTCTCTTGCTGCCTCTGCGGTGCCTATATTACCGACGATTACTTCCATGTCGGGATATGCGTGTTTGATCTTCTTCAGGGTTTGAAATACCCCTCTGGAATGGGCGTGTGCCGTATCAATTACTATTGCGTCCACGTTTTCTTTGATCAGGGCTTCAGCCCGATCCAGTGCATCATGGGTGGCCCCTACAGCACCTGCCACCCTTAATCTGCCTTGTTCATCTTTACAGGCATTAGGGTTGTCTTTGGCCTTGGTGATGTCTTTATAAGTGAGCAGACCCACAAGTTTGTTCCCGTCATCAATAACAGGAAGTTTTTCGATCCTGTAGTTTTTAAGTATTTCGGTAGCTTCTTCCAGATCAGTTGATTGTGAGGTAGTAACAATCTTGTTTTTGGTCATCACATCATCCACAGGACGACTGAGATTTTCTTCGAACCTCAGATCCCTGTTGGTTACAATGCCTATAAGAATCCCTCCGTCATCCACTACCGGAATGCCTCCGATCTTGTAATCTTTCATTATGCTTAAAGCATCTCCTATGGTGCTGTTTTTCCTGATTGTGATCGGATCATAGATCATTCCGTTTTCAGCTCTTTTAACGGACTTTACATGTTTGGCCTGTTCAGAAATACTCATATTTTTATGCACAACACCGATTCCGCCAAGCCGGGCCATGGAAATAGCAAGCTCCGCTTCCGTAACGGTATCCATGGCGGCAGAAATAATAGGTATATTAAGATGTATATTTCTAGAGAATTTTGTTGATAAATCAACTTCGTGCGGTAATACTTCCGAGTATTGTGGAATCAGCAATACGTCATCAAAAGTATATCCTTCAGCTTGAATTTTTTCTTCATCAAAAGCCATTTGAAATCGATTTTTGGGTTGATATAAAATTGCGCTAAATTACAAAAAAGTAAGCAAACAAAAAGGATCTACCGTTTAAAATGTGAACTCCTGTATCTTCGTTTAAAAGGATTTTGTATTGTTTTTAATTATTTTTAACGAAACATTTATTCTAATACGCTTATTTTGATTTTTTATTTTGGTTTTTTCATTAATTTGCATGTAAGGCTTATAGAACTGATAATCATTTGGAATTATATAAACAAATACTGCTAAAGTATTGGGGGTATTCGGAATTCAGGCCACTCCAGGAAGATATAATCCGCTCTGTAGTAGAGGACCGGAAGGATACGTTAGCACTAATGCCTACAGGTGGCGGAAAATCCATTACTTTTCAGGTGCCTTCTCTTGCACAGGAGGGAATTTGTTTGGTGATTACTCCCTTAATAGCACTTATGAAAGATCAGGTGGAAAAACTCAGGAGTCTGGGTATAAAAGCCATGGCGATACATTCGGGTATGAAAAAACAGGAGATTGATGTGGCCCTGGATAACTGCATTTTTGGAGACTATAAGTTTCTGTATATTTCCCCGGAAAGAATTGAGACAGATATTTTTAAAGCCCGGGTGCAGAAGATGAAGGTGAATCTGGTGACCGTTGATGAAGCCCATTGTATCTCACAGTGGGGTTATGATTTTCGTCCTTCCTATTTAAAAATAGTGAAACTGAGGGAGTATCTTTCTGTCAGTGCTCCCTTCCTGGCGGTTACAGCTACTGCAACACCCGGTGTGATCGATGACATACAGAAAAAGCTTGATTTCAGAACGCGTAATGTGCTTTGGAAAAGTTTCGAACGGAAGAACCTGGTCTATCTGGTGAGAGAAGTGGAAAACAAACATAAGTATCTCCTGAAAACTCTTTCGAAACTAGGAAGAAGAACTGGTATTATTTATACAAGAAGCAGAAAAAGGACACGGGAAATCGCTGAGTTGCTTCAGAAAAATAATATTTCGGCCGATTATTACCATGCGGGTTTGGAACATGATGAAAGAGCCCGCAAACAGGAAGACTGGCAGGGAGGAAAGAATCTGGTTATGGTGTCTACCAATGCTTTCGGCATGGGGATAGATAAGGCGGATGTAAGGTTTGTAATCCATTATGATGTTCCTGATAATATCGAGTCGTATTTTCAGGAAGCCGGTAGAGCCGGTCGCGATGAGAAAAAAGCTTATGCCGTATTGTTGTATAACGACACCGACCGAGTGAAGGCTGAGCAGCGGATAAAGAATAATTTTCCCGACATCAGTCAGATTAAAGCTGTTTATGAGGCACTGGGAAATTATTTTCAAATACCCATTGAGGGAGGAAAAAATCAGGCTTTTGATTTTAATGTTTCTGACTTTGCATCAACCTATCATTTTAGCTTCATTACCATTTACAATAGCCTCGATTTTTTGCAGAAGGAAGGGTATATCGAATTGACGGATGAACTGTCCAACCGATCCAAAATTCATTTTTGGGTGAACCGGGATGATCTCTATAATTTTCAACTTTCCCGGGTTGAATACGATACGTTTATTAAGCTTCTACTTCGTTCCTATACCGGAGTTTTTACGGATTATGTCAATATTGATGAACGTTATCTTGCCCGCAGAGCCCATTCCCGGGTGGATGTTATATACAGGTATCTACAGCAGCTGAAAAAATTCAAGATCCTTGATTATATTCCCTATAAGAAATCGCCTATGTTGGTATTTACTGAGGAAAGACTTGATAAACGTAATCTTCATATTTCCAAAGAAAAATACAGGGAAAGAAAACAGTTGTATATTCAGAAGCTTCACCAAATGATCCGTTATGCTTCCAATACCACCAAGTGCCGAAGCCGCTTCCTATTGGAATATTTCGGTGAAATGGATGCTTACCGTTGCGGTCAGTGTGATGTATGTACCAGGAGAAATGAACTGCAGTTGAGCGATGTTGAATTTAATGCCATATTCAATGAGGTCAAAAACCATCTGCAACATGAGACTTTGACTTCTGAGCAATTGGCGGATCGTATAGATCATTCAGAATATAAAGTGATTAAAGTTATAGACTGGCTTCTGGATAACAAAAATCTGCTTACTACGGATAACGGAGAATTGAAATGGGCCGAAAAAAGAAACCAGGCAGGAAAAAGCTGAGGTTATTCCTTCCTGCCTGGAGCCGATGCTAAAGGAGGTGATTCAAGATTTTGATACTATTATATAGATGATTTGATTTCAAATTAGGTTGCGTAGTTTATAATTTTTTTGATATTTTTCCGAAAACAAGGTAAAGTAGAATTTTTTACTTTTGTGCCTTTAAATTGAATCTATGAGCGAGGATGCTAATAATAAAATCCTGCATAATGAGCAGGTCACGGAATTTGTTACACGGGCTGCTGAGTATTGTACTTTCGTGGAGAATACAGGAAATTTCAGTAAAAGGGATTTTATCAGGAAAGCCCTTTCTCTGTTATCAGAGATTTATACACGGATGATGCAGATGCCTGCATTGGAAAATGCGACAGATGCCGTCAATGAAAAATATGTAACAGAAAATGACTGGAATACAATTTATCTAAAGGTAAGAAAGAAACTGGGTTATCACAACGATTATCTCGACGTATTTGATCCGGTGGCCAAGGAAGAGGAAGATGTAAGTGTTGCCAGCCTGGGGGACAATTTTGCCGATATATATCAGGATATGAAAGACTTTATTACCCTTTACAGCATGGGAAATGACGAGGTTATGACAGACGCATTATGGGAGTGTCAGATGAGTTTCGAAGAATATTGGGGCCATAAAGTATTGAATGCTTTACGTATATTGCATCGTATCTATTTCGGCGGCGAAGATCTGGAAGAAGAGGACAATGAGGAGCAAGATACAGATACCGAAAACCAGGAGAGGGATAACTGGCTTTTCAAAAAGAAACAGGAACAGTATAAAAAAGGGGATCACTAAGAAGAGTAAACCCATAAGAGAAGAACGGAAAAAATTATTAAAGGATGAAGTATCAGTCGTCCATAACGGAAGAAGAGATTAAGCATTTGCCCGCTAAAGAATTTAACGGGGAAATTTATTTAATAGATACCTTAAAGAAAGTGGATATAGCACTTCCTTTGCTGAAAGATAAAAAAGTTCTGGGTTTTGACACAGAAACCAAGCCTTCTTTTAAGAAGGGGCCAAATAATGATATAGCGCTTGTGCAATTGGCCACTTCGGATGAGGCTTTTTTATTTCGTATAAATCATATTGGTCTTCCCGGTGCACTTAAGCGCCTTTTTGAAGACGATTCCGTTTTAAAGATCGGGTTGGCGCTTAGGGATGATTTGATCGGGTTAAAGCGGTTCGGCAATTTTACACCGGTATCCTTTATTGATTTACAGGATCTGGCCAAAGACCTCTCTATACAGAACAACGGCTTGAAAAAACTGGCAGCCATTTTTCTGAATTTCCGGGTTTCAAAATCACGTTCCCAGCGGCTATCTAACTGGGAAAGAGATATCCTGACCCCCAAGCAGCTCACATATGCAGCCACAGATGCATGGGTATGTTACGAACTTTACCGGGTGATGAAAGATTTATAGAGGTTGTATATGGATTATGGTCAAGTTATATTGAAGTCGGGGAAAGATCAATCTTTAAAACGTTATCATCCCTGGATCTTTTCAGGCGCCATCAAGAAGACCAGGGGCAATTTCGGAGAGGGGGACGTAGTGCAGGTATTTGATAATAAGGAGGAATTCCTGGGACTTGGCCATTATCAACCTGCCACTATAGCTGTAAGAATTATATCTTTTGAAAACCGAGCCATCGATGAGGCTTTCTGGAGAGAAAAACTTTCAGGAGCGGTTACTCTGAGAAAGCAATTGGGTTATATCGGTAATGAAGAAACCAACGTATTCCGACTGGTGAATGCCGAAGGAGATGACTTTTCCGGGCTTATTATTGATTACTACAACGGGGTGGCTGTGATGCAGTCTCATTCGGTGGGGATGTACAGAGAAAAGGAACTTTTTGCTGAAATACTGAAAGATCTGCTGGGTAACTCCCTGGTTGCCGTTTATGATAAGAGCAAATCCAGTTTGCCCTATAATGCATCTGTAGAAAAATTAAACCGGTACATTTATGGTAATCCCCATGGCCAGGTGGTAAAAGAAAGTGGTATGCATTTTTATGTGAACTGGGAGGAAGGACAGAAAACCGGTTTTTTTATCGATCAGAGAGAGAACAGACGTTTGCTGAAAGATTATACACAAGATTCCCGTGTATTGAATCTGTTCGGTTATACCGGAGGGTTTTCCGTATATGCTGCTGCCGGGGGATGTAAAAGTGTTGCTACGGTTGACAGTTCATCAGGTGCCACGGAATTGGCGGAAAAGAACATGAAGCTGAACTTTGGCAACCGTATCACCCATCATGCATTGGCTCAGGAAGCTTTTAGCTACCTAAGGAACACGGAAGAACAATTTGACGCCATCATTCTCGATCCACCGGCCTTTGCAAAGCATCATAAGGTATTGCCCAATGCCCTGCAGGGTTATAAGAAGCTGAACCGGCTTGCCCTGGAAAAAGTGCAGCCCGGAGGCTTTATCTTCACCTTTTCCTGCTCTCAGGTAGTGAGCAGGGAGGAGTTCCGCAAAACAGTTTTTACTGCCTCTGCCAATACAGGACGAAAGGTAAGGATACTCCATCAACTAAGTCAGCCTTCCGACCATCCGGTAAGTATTTATCATCCCGAAGGAGAATATCTGAAAGGATTGGTGCTACAGGTAGAGTGACAAGCTCCCCACCTTCAGCAGATTTTTTTTACGATACATAATTCTTTATATTTGCAGGAATATGTTGAACCTAAAAATTAACAGTTTATGGATTCCAAACAAGCAGAGTCATTGTTAAAGCAATATATTACCGACGAAAAGATGTTATACCATTGCTATGCTTCTGAGGCAGTAATGAGAGCTCTGGCAAAAAGGCTCGGACGCGACGAGGAGAAATGGGCCGTTACAGGGCTTTTGCACGATCTTGATGCGGAAATGACCGATAAGGACCCTGAAAGACATGCATTGGAAGCAACACCTATTCTGAGGGAACAAGGCCTTGATGAAGATGCTCTTGATGCCATTGAAATGCATAATGAGGAAGCCACAGGAAAAGAGCGTACTACCGAATTCCAGCATGCGCTGGCCGCCGGTGAAACCATTACAGGACTGATCTATGCCACGGCCTTGGTTTATCCCGATAAGAAGATTAAAAGCGTCAAACCCAAATCGATCAAAAAACGTATGAAGGAAAAAGCCTTTGCCGCTTCAGTGAACCGCGACACGATCCGTGAATGCGAAAAGATAGGAATACCCCTGGATGAATTTATTGAATTGTCACTAAATGCCATGAAAGAAATCGATTATAAGATCGGGCTGGATTAAGTTTCTGCATCCTTTTTATGAAATCTATCAGCTTATCGGCAATGTATAATAAAAGCGGGAGTATTTTTCCTTTTCTGATTCAATATTAATGATTCCGTTATGGGCTTCAGAAGCCATTTTGCAAAAAGTCAGGCCTAAACCGTTAAGGTTGTGATAAATAATAGAGAGCATTTGAGTGGCTTGACGTAAACATGCTATCTTCCAGTTTATTATGAGATTCTCCCTGGCAGGATCGCTGCCAGGGAGTACCTACAAACCGCATTGTATGGTTTGATTTGTCTATTCCACTTTTATCGTTAATGATGATCCTCATCAGGATTATAAGGTGTCATATAATTGGGCATAAATTTGTAATCAACGCCGGGGGTGACTTTATGCTCATAAGGTGGATTTGGAGCACCCGGTCCTCCGTCAAAAGTAAAAAAAGTTTTTGCAGTGTGTTTCAACCACACGACTTTTGTTGGATGTAGACTGCCATCATCTACACTTACCCACTCATGATAATGAACAAACCCTTCGGAAGCATACTGCTCTGCTTTCTCTTCAGTCCACTCGTCTGTTACTGCATGAACGATGAAGAGTAATTCGCCGTCATCGGCATCAGAGGACCACCACTTGGAAGCCCCAAATGGACCTGTGTTGTAATGCTTTCCTACAAATTTGTCCGGGCCTGTCTGTACCCAGTAATGGCCGGGAACATCCCTTGTGCCCTGACGGTCATCTTGTTTGACAGGTGGGCCGGCAAAATAATAGTCCTCACCATCAATTTCGGCCACAATACCTTGCTCAAAACCTTTTGTTTTGTGGGCTGATTTTAATTCAACATCGCCTTTCGTTGTGTTGGCTGACTTTAACTCAGCATTTTCAATGGCTGAGTCTGGTTCATTTTGGGGAACCAAATCATCTGATTTTTCGCAGGCGCTAGTCAGAGTTATAACTCCAACTAGTACCGCTAAACTTTTTAAATTAAATTTTTTCATAGTTGTATATTTTTTAAGTTCATTAGAACTGACGAGAAGGCATGTATTCCTGACAAGAATTGTTTAGAAAAATAAAAGCCTGGCCCCAGGTCGTTAGTTAACAGTATAATACCGGCTACTAATTTCTCAATGATTTTGCTTTTATAATGGTGAGTATAATCAATTTAGTTTCTGAATATCAAAACTGAATGATTTCTGAATGATAATTTGATTCAATCCAAAAACCTTACAAATCTTACTGAAAATTATGCAAACACTTCAATACCATTTACAGGGCCAATCTTAGCAGGCGGACCTATACAAATCTGCTAAAATCCGGTAATGATCCGGATCAGTTCAGCGTCAAACAACTTTGGTCTGACATTGTTAAATACAATGAATCAATAAAATGAAAGGAGTATAGAAATGCATGGATTTGGCGGAATGGGCTTTGGAATGGGCTTTGGCTGGATCATCGGCTTTATCGTAATCGGGCTGATCATTTGGCTGGTAGTAAGAACGACCAATCAAAGCACCAATGAAAATTCAATTGAAGAAAAAACGGCTCTGGATATTTTAAAAGAGCGATATGCCAGGGGTGAAATAGATAAAAAAGAGTTTGAAGACCGAAAGCAAAATCTGGTCTAAAGCTTTGTAACAATAATAAGATGGACATTAGTGAAAAGCGAACACCCAAAGGAAAAAAATTAGCGGTAGTTGTCGCCATGGCAATTGCCCTACAGGGCGGAATAGTAAACGCCCAGGAAACCAAAGAAGATATCAACCTCGCCGAAGCCAACGTTATGGAAGTTGAGTACTCCCGGAGCGAAGACGGAAAAGCGTATCGCTTCGATGTCACTCTTTACCATGACGACGATGGCGAAGAAGGCTATGCCAACTGGTGGCAGGTCGAGAACCTCGATGGAAAGATGCTGGGTAGGCGTGAGCTCCTACACGCACATGGAACGAGGGAGTTCACGCGGTCGGAAACGATAAATGTTCCCGAAGGAACGGAATACATGGTGGTTAGGGGACACGATGAAACCCACGGCTTCGGGGGTAAAGCAGCAATCATCAATCTAAATAAAGAAAAGATCGAGTTCGTGGATCAGGGAGACGAGCCACGGGATTTCACCGGTTACACCAGAACCCGGAACTCGGAATAAAGTTTCACATAAACCAGGAATACGGATCCATCGGGACGGTTTCTGTGAAGTTTATCGGGAGAAACTTATCGGATACTGAATTCTTTTTTGTTTCTTTTTGAATATTAATGTGTTTCGTAGGTTAGACAGCGACCCTTACCGACGAGATAGCGACCCTCACCGACGAGATAGCGACTCTTGCCGACGAGCCAGCGACCCTCACCGATGAGACAGCCACTCTTACCGACGAGATAGCGACCCTTACCGATGAGATAGCCACCCTTGCCGGCGAGATAGCGA
>JBNJFN010000058.1:0-1687 GCA_051746885.1 Bacteroidota bacterium
AATGCTGCATACTGATAAAGGATTCATATTCCGGGAAGAATTTGTTTATGACGGTCAGATCAAACTTCGACATGATGGATTCCTTGGATTCCCTTTCCAGTAAGAATTCAAAGGATTTTTTAATGAGGTCTTCCCTGGATATGACCCCACCGGTGAGCTTTTTGTAAAATTTATCATCCAGCGTTACAGTATGGGTTGAACTGGAATCACCTTCCTCAACGGTTACACGGAAAGTGTTTTCGTCTTGTTTTTCTACTGTTATCATAATACCCGATTTTTTGGATTAAACGTATATGAGTGCGGGTTAAACATTAATTTTATTCCGGCGCGCTCTTTAGATTTGTATAATATTGTTATTTTTCAAAAATAATACCTGCGGACCAGAATTGCAATAATTATTTGGATTTAACTTAGTTTTTTAGACCGGACTCATGTTTTATTATTATATATCCTATCCCCCGATATTAAAATTCAGGAGAAAATTTTTTTATATTCTTATATTTCAGTCTAATTCAATTATGGTTATTTAGTCATTCTATTCTTTAACTATTAAATTTTATTATAAATTGATTTAATCCAGTAAAAAATTTGTATTTTTGCTAAAATTAATTTATTATTACTTCAAAATTCAGTTTATAAAATTAAAAGATGAGTCTAGTCTAGAAAGCCGCTAAGCACCTTGTGCATAAAAAATTAGCTTTTTAGACCGGACTCAAATAAAGAAAGTAAACACTATTTAAATACTCCTATAAAATCAATTAAGTTATGAGTGACAACAGTTCAAAGATTCATCTAAAGATTGGAGACATTGAAATTTCAATCGAAGGAACGCCGGAATTTGTAAGCAAGCAATATCAACAAATGGAAAAAGAGCTCAACCTGGGCCGGAAGATTACCGATTCTGTCGGAGAAACAACCCCTGCCGGTCAGGAAAAAGAACCTTCTGAAGCAGAAAAAGCTCCAAAATCTACAAAAACTTCAGGGGCTCCAAAAACTCAAAAGGCTCCTGCCAAAGCCTCGACCAAAGCCGCGGCCAAAGAGGGTTTTGATAAGTGGTTGAAAAAACTGCCCAAAGGGCTAAAAAACAGGGATAAGGCTCTAATAGCGGGCTACTTTAATCAGCTTAATTCCAGGGATAATGTTTTCCGTGTGAGGGATATGAACAATACGCTCAAGGAAAACGGAATTAAGATAACCAATCCTTCCAGCCTGATCAAGAATGTAGCAAAGTCTGAGAAGATCGTTAAACAGGTATCCAGGGTTGGCCGGCAGGTTTACTATCAATTTACCAGGGAAGGCGAAAAGTATATGAATGATCTGCTTTCCGCTAAGAAATGATGGTGTAAACGGGCGGTATATTTTTATTCTGGGGTTATTATAATGCTATCCTGAGTCATATTTATAGATTTATGACTTGGGATTTTTTATTACTACAACCTAATGTCGTCGCTAAGCGACTTTCGTTTTGTAGATCGATCGTCCATTTACCCATGGCTCTTTCGTCCTATCGTCCTATCGTCCCATCGTTCTTTCGTTCTTTCGTGCCGTCGTGCCGTCGTGCTGTCGTGCCATCGTTCTTTCGCTCCCTCGCTCCCTCGTGCCATCGTTCTTTCGCTCCCTCGTTCTTTCGCTCCCTCGTTCTTTCGTTCCTTCGTTCCTTCGTTCTTTCGTTCTTTCGTTCTTTCGT
>JBNJFN010000058.1:1787-13607 GCA_051746885.1 Bacteroidota bacterium
TCGTTCTTTCGCTCCCTCGTTCTTTCCTGCCCTCGTGCCCTCACTACTCCTCTTCTCATTTTCTCCTCTTCTTATTTTCTCCTCTTCCCGTCTTCTCATCTTCCTTAGCCTCAAAACTCAGCCTTTCAACACAATCTTCCCTGCCAGTTCTTTATCCATGGCTGCCTGGGTGCGGTCAATCTCCAGTATAAAAACAGGATACCGCTGAAGCACCTTGACGATCCTTCCCGGCAGGATACCCATGGCCAGAAGTTTTTGCAGGTTCTTGCTGTCTTCTGTGATCAGTCGTTTTACCACCGCAGATTGACCCTTCTTCAGCATATCCAATGTAATTTCACTTTCGGCGGGCGAACCTGTTTTATTCTGATCATTATTCATGAATACTGGAGCGTTTCCATTGTTAAAGGCCAGTATCTTTCCGGCCCATCCTAAGTGAAACAAACGAAGTATTGCTATTGTTCTTGTTATATTCATTATTGAAACAAGTTGTTGGTTTGTTGTTTGTATTGATTTATCAACCGGTTTATGAAGATTTTGTTTTTTCTTTTTTAGAGAACAGATTTTTGAAAAATTTCAGGGACTGAGGTTCCGGTACATTCTCAAAGCCGCAGTTGGGACATTTGATGAGTTTGCAGTTGGAAAGCGGGCAGCTTCCGCATGCCGAATATCCCTGTTCCTCTGTATACTCCATTCCACAAAACGAGCACTTGATCATGGTTACCTCCTTAAAGCATTATATTAAAAGCATTGAATACAACATTGAGCAGCCACCCCATCAAGAAGGCCAGCACCAGCACAAAAAGGAATATACTTATGGCCGTTTTGGTACCTCTTTCTTTGAACATAACCATAAGCTGGGCAATACATGGTACAAAGAGGGTCAGGACGACAGCGGCGATGGTCAACTGCCCTGCCGAGAGCATTTCTTTCATGTCGTATAATCCGGCAGCTCCGTAATCGCGTCTGAAAAAGCCGAAAAGAAAGACATCGGAGGTGCTTTCGGGAAGTCCGATAAAGTTGACCAGAGGTTCCATTCCCTGTAAAATGTATGGGAATACACCGGTTATCTGCAGCATCCAGATGACCACACTGGCAATGATAAACAGGGGGAAGACTTCTTTAAGGTACCAAACTATACGTGCGTATGTTTTGGCCAGCACATTGGATATTTTTGGTGTTCTTAACGGAGGCAGTTCCATGAAGAAGGTGGGCTTTTTTCCGGGCATGATTTTGGAGACCAGGAATCCTACCAGCAGGAAGTTGGCGATGATTACCAGGGTCCATATCAGCAAAGCTTTTGGGAATGGTGCGAGGAGGGCAAATATTACACCAAGCTGTGCCGAGCATGGAATGGCCAACGCCAGGAGAAGCGTTGCAATAACCTTTTCTCTTTTTGTTTCCTGTGTGCGTGTGGTGATGGTTGCCATGGTGTCGCATCCCAGTCCCAGGACCATCGGTATTACAGCCCGGCCGCTCAGCCCGATTTTCTTGAAGATCCTGTCGATTAAGAGTGAAAGCCGCGGAAGATAACCCGTATCCTCAATGATTGAAAAGGCAAGGAAAAATGTGCCTACCACCGGCAGGATGATTGCAATGGCATAGGTCAGGCCCAGAGTTACCACTCCGTACTCACCAATGATCAACTGGCGGATCGCTTCAGAGTTGGTTATGCTTTCTACGCCTTCAGCGATGGCCGGGTTGAGGTGCTGCCCGAAAACTCTTCCTTCAATAAAGTCGACCACTGTTCCTGCTCCGAAAACGCCTACAAATTTGTAGAACACCAGGTACAGGATCAGAAGCATGATGGGTACACCAGTGACCGGACGGGTCATAAGAGTGCTTAGCTTTTCACCCAGTCTGAACCTTTTCTTCTTAACCTGGGTCGTTACCTCTTCGCTGATCCGTTCAGCCTCTTCGTGTAACCTGATCTTCATTCTATAGATCAGCGATTCCTTTATCTTTTTCCGGGTATGGGTGATGAGGTTTCTGATCGCTTCATAAGATTCGGGTTCTTTGTCCATGACCAGCCTATGTGCATCCTTGTCATCCTGCATAAGCAGTTGGGCCAGGCTTCTTTTGTGGAAGGAATACTTCCCGCTGAGCAAATCCTGAATGTCCCCAAGTTTTTCCTCAATGATTTGTTCAAAAGGAATGACCTCATGGTGGTTGTTTCTTTGGTAATTCAGAATATGTTTCAGGATTTGATTGATCCCTTTTCCTGTCACGGCTACCGTAGGTACAACGGGAATGCCTGTTTCCCTGGAAAGCTTGTCTGTATCGATGCTGATCCCTTCCTTTTCAGCTTCGTCCATCATGTTCACCACCAGAATAACCCTGAGTCCTGTTTCAGAAAGTTCCATGCCCAGTGGCAGCATTCTTTTCAGATTTCTTGCATCCACTACATGGAGGATAAAATCAGGTTTGTTCAAAAGGATGGATTGTTTGGCCACCCTTTCTTCTTCCGTGATGGGCAGTAGTGAATACATGCCGGGTAAATCCCATATATCGTATCTTTCATTGCCTATGATCAGCCTTCCCCTGTCAACAGCTACGGTAGTTCCGGGATAATTGGATACCGTTACTTTTGAACCGGTGAGCCTGTTGAAAAGCAGACTTTTACCAACGTTTGGCTGGCCGGTAAGGGCTATCCACCGGTCGCTTTTGATCTCCTGTGTGCCTGTATGATGGCAGGAAGGAGAAGCCGATTTATGTTTTTTTGTTTGTTTTGCTGATATATGCATTGGTTGTTATCTCCTGTAAATTAATACTTCCATTGAATTCTTAATAGGCCTACAAACATATATGTGACTAAAATAACAGGCAATCCCAACATGTTGGGATTTTTTAAAGGACGTGTGTGAAGGAATGTTTCGTTAGGGACGGGAGTTTATTTTATCAGGTCTTTAGGGATCAAATTGTTCAGTACAGCGTAGACTGTAAGCCCGCTGACAGTTTTGATTCCCAGCTTGGAGGTGAGGTTTTTCCGGTGTGAGATGACGGTGTGTTTGCTTATATGCAGCTTGTCGGCAATTTCCTGATTGGTATATCCCATGGCCACTTGTTTTAATACCTCCTGTTCCCGGGAACTAAGGAGAGTTTCCGTGGGATCTGTTTCATTACCTTCGGACCGCAGCAATCTTTCTATGACTGGAACAATGTGATCTTTTTGGGCATTTCTGTCCAGCACAGCATCAAATTTTCTTTTGTCACGGAGATGATCCGGTTTGTCGGATAGAGCTATATATCTGGTGTCTTCTTTCAGTTGGAAGAAGACACCCGTATTGTGCATTTCATCCAATATTTGCTCATTAATGAACAAAGCTTTAACTTTATTATCGTCGAGGTAGTGGTTGAGCTCATTCGGATCTTCTGTAAAAATAATTTCCGCCTGAAGCATGTCGTTAATTAATGCGGAAATTCCACGTTTCATCAGATAGGAGGGTTCGGCTATGACTACAGAGAAGCGCATATTGATTTATTTGTTTTGTCTGAATTGTTCTTCAATATTTTCCAGTGCCGGCAGCAATATTACGTCCTCCAGCCTTTCATGATCCCTGAGATCATGCTCGAAAACAAAAAGCCAGAAAAGTAAGTTGTTACACTTGGCCTGATCATAATCCGGAGGAAGATATTTGATGAGGATGTTTTTCAGATCAAGAAGTTTGGTGATCACGCTGTCGTGTTCCAACGAATGGGCTTCAAAGGAGAAGTTGTATTTTTTACGTATGACCTCAAGGCTCTTTCCCTTTTCTTTTTTGTCGATGAGGGCTTTTATGTAAGGGAAGAATCTTTTCTCCTCGCTTTTCAAGTGATTATTAAGTTCTTTCTTGTATTTTTTATAGAAATCTTCAATAAGTCTTAAATTATCACAATTATTCCTGCATGAATGCACCAGTTCATCAATCATTTGCTCGGTTTCCGGGAGCATATTCTGGGTATAATGTTCATGGGATTTTAAAAGGTAATTTACGATCAAGTCTATGGGGTACTCCCTCATTTTATCCAGTGGGAAATATTCCGGATCGTGGTAGGTATTGATAATGTCCAGGAAAAACGCAAGGTTGATCCCGTAATCGGCACAAACCTGCTCAACTGATTTGTCCCCAAATCCCAGTTTGATATCGAACCGGTTGATGACATGCAAGAGCTGGTAATTCATGTGAATTACATTTGCCATTTTGGTTGTGCCGGTAACAATGTTTTGCTTGGCCATAATCGGTTTGTCTAAATAAATTTTCAATCAACAAATGTAAGAAAATTTGATGACTGATCCCGACTAAGGGCCATGGTTCTTCTTTTTAAGTTTGTATCCAGGATATTCGGGTTATGGGCTTTGTGTTTGCTTCATGGTGAAGTGATAGGTTCCCGATTCTACCGAAAAAGAAATGCAGTCCTCTTCCTTTTTGGCACTTTTCACACCGGGTACTTCTCCGGATACTGCTCCGGCTTCCCAAATGGTTTCATCCCCTTCATTGATTTCTATTGCTTCACCCTTCAGCAGCGGGATGCATACTTTTCCCGTCGTATTTGCCGGGAGAGTAACCTGCAGCTTAAACGATTCACCCTGGTTTTCCCAGCTTGATTCGACCTTTCCGCTGACGGTTTCCATGGATGCCTCCACCGATGACAGATCATCCGGGACGAAAGGTTTGATTTGGATGTGTTTGTATCCACGCGTAGTTCCCTGGTCGGTGGGAGCTCTCAGGCCGGCAAGGTATTTAAAGAAGAATTCATCCACCGAACCGAACATCTGGTGGTTGTGCGAAGCTTCTCCCGACCATTTTTCCCAAAGGGTGGTGGCTCCGTTTTCCAGCCAGTAACCATAGCTGGGGTAGGTTGTTTGTGTGGCTACCTTGTAGGCAAGGTCGCCATGACCGGATTTTACGAGAACCGGCCACAGATATTTGGTTCCGATGATACCGGTATTCAGGTGTCCGTTTCTGTTTTCCCGGATATCGTCAATGATCGTTTGAAGTACTTTTTCACGGTGATCCTCCGAAACCAGATCAAACGATAATGCCAGCAGTTGATAAGTCTGGTAAGTTGAATCGGTGCCGTAAAGGTTGGTATTGGGATTAAAGAATTTTTGATTATAGGCCTCTGCAATGGAATCGGACAGCTCGCTGTACCGCTGAACATCTTCCTCTTTTCCGAGCACTTTGGCTATTTTTGAGAACAACTGTACATCTTTGAAATAATAAGCAGTATTGACCACCGGATGGTTTGGTCCGTCCGACTGGCCAGGGGCACACCATTCACCCAATGAATCCCAATATCCGCCAAAATCGTTGATTATCAATTTTTCCTCCGGGTTGGCATCGGAACGGGCCAGGGTATAAAGATAGCTGATGTATTGTTTCATGGCAGGGTAATGTTGTTCCAGTACCCTTGTGTCGTTATAATAATGGTACATCCACCAGGGCAGTAAGATGTATGCGCTGCCCCAGGCAATTCCTCCTCCATGGCCACCTACAAGTTCAGGAGCGGTGTTGGGGATACGGCCGTTATCCTGCTGAGCATCCCGCATATCATTCAGCCATTTGGTATAAAAGGCTGCCATATGGAAATCATGCATGGAAGCTTCGGCGATAACCTGTCCATCTCCCGTATAAGCCCCTTTTTCGCGTTGGGGGCAATCCGTGGGATATCCATGGGAATTTCCTCTTTGTGACCATATGGATGCTTTGTGAATATCATTTAAAAGCGTGTTGGAGGTAGAGAAGGAACCATTATATGGCAGATCGGAATGTACCACACGTCCTTCAATATCCAAAGATTCAAATTTATCGGGATCCTCCACGCTAACTTCAACATACCGGAAACCCGTATAAAAGAATCGCGGTTCATAGGTTTCAGTTCCTTCACCTTTGAGTGTATAAGTAGACCAAACGTTTGCGTGATAATTGTGTTTGGTACTGATTTGGTCTTCCGGTTCAAGAGGTTGGGGGAATAAGGAATCGTTCAGTGTTTCCGCGCCTCTTATCCGGACCTTTGCCCCGGCTTCTCCCTTAACTTTTAACCGCCACCATCCCGGGAAATTTTGTCCCATATCGTAAAGGTATACATCTGGCTCCGGTGTTATTTTGTTCACCGGTGTAATTGTTTCCGTCACTTTAATGGGATGCATCAACTGGGCATTGAGTTTTCCTCCCGGACCGCTTACTGTCCGTACACCTTGCCATTCGGATGCATCGTAATCAGGTGTTGACCATCCCCGCTTTTCTTTTCGGGCATCATAATCTTCGCCTGCGTAAAAATGATTGAAGGTAACAGGCCCTGATGAAGATTGCCACGTTCCATCCGTGGTGATGGTCTTTTGGGTGCCGTCGGCAAAGGTGATTTCAATTTGAACAAGGGCTTTGGGAGCACCGAAATCATTGCTTATACCTCCCCAGGAATACCGGTTTTCAATCTTTTTCATCCTCAGGGCACCGTTTCCGAGCATAATGCCGGCAGCATTGGAACCTGAATTTAGTTGATCCGTGACATCGTAGGTAGAATAAAGCACCCTTTGTTTATAGTTGGTGAGGGCCGGATCAAGAACATGATCGCCGACCTTTTTCCCGTTGAGATAAAATTCGTAATAGCCCAATCCTGTTACATGGGCAAGGGCTTCCTCCACTTTACCATCCAGGGTGAAATTTTTGCGTATAAGAGGAGATGAAATGGCCGTGTCAGCAGCTACTGTCCATTCGGCTTTCCACCCGGATTCATGTATAATTCCCGTCTGGAAGGTTTTTATATTGCTCCATCCGCTGGATTCACCGGACTCATACCACACCTGGACCTTCCAGAAATAAGTTTTACTGCTTTGTAAGGGCTTTCCTTTGTATTCTATATTTACAGATTCACCGGATTGTATTTTGCCGGAATCCCAGGAATTTCCGGTGTTATTTTCCAGGTCCTCCCGGTTATCTGCCACCAGAAGGCGGTAGGCCGATTGCGAAACGCCACGCTCGTTTCGGTTGATAACCCATGAAAACCTGGGGTGTTCCATATCAACACCTTTGGGTTGCTCCAGGTATTCGCATTGCAGTTGGGCAATTTCGGTTGTGCCTTTTTGTCTTTCGCAGCTTGTCAATATTCCCGCAAAAGCCAGGCCCACAAAGACAATCAATGTCCGGGTTAAGTCTGTTTTATTCATAGCCATTTGTTTTATTCGTATTTAATTACAACAAACTTAAACATTTTGCATAATATATTACGCCACAATTTGTAAAATTGGGCAAAAATTATTTATATTAATCACAAGAAATAAAATCTTATTTATTCATCCGGATGTTATGTTGTAAAAGAAATTCTGGCAAGTCATTAATGTAGCTATCAATTATAGCTTGTCTAATTTGAAAATATTGATCTAAAGATATTTGACCTTTATAAACCAGTCTCCCATCTCTTAGTTTTTCAATAAGACTGTTTTCAGTAATTTGGTATTTTTCATTACAATCAACATAAGTATCCACTTCCAAACCATTTTTATCAGAATCAGGCTCTATATAAACCAGAGTAGAATGGTCAATACCACGTCTATCGAAAAACGCTATTTTGTTATCAATTTGCGTAGTACATAATACCATATAAATATCATCATCATCCACAGCAACGATAATAAAATAATGCCAGACAGATGTTTGAATTATTTCTGGAGCAGTCATTTTGTAAACTGAGCCAGGTCTCAATGAATGGTCAATTTGGAATTCAGGAGAAAAGCCATCCATTCTTATGACAAAAAATCTTGAATGGTTGTATGAAAGTGAAAGTTAGTTTTAGATGATTCACTTTTTTCTGAATCGTGTTCATAATTAACTTTATTCTCCGGTTCCTTAAAAAAATCATCTAAAACAATTGGATAGCTGTTAAGATTAGCAGAATCATTCAGTTCTTTTTCATATCTTTTCCATTCTGGAAAATTATGAGAGAGTTTTTTAAGTTCAAACTGGTCGTACTGACTATATCTTTCCCATATCTCTTCCATTATATCTAGATCAGATTTTGAAAAATACCGGGGATCAAACTCCGACTTTGCTTTAATACTATATCCATTTACCTCAAAAGCATTTTCTATACTTTCCTTAGAATAATTCATAGTTTTTGAAGGTACTGGTCCCTGAGGCAGGGCATAGTAATTATCAGGCAAAATTAGACGTCCATATTTATTTAAATGGTATCTGTCTGCTAACCATAATAATTTCATCAATTTCAAACGATTTATTTGACCGTTGGAGGTTTTCGAAGCAAAATAAATTATCGCTTGAATGATTTTTTTTTCTTTGATGCTCATGGCATTCTAATAATTGGTAATCCAAAACAAACAATTTTGCACCAATTATGCAAAATTTGTCACGTAATTATATTACGCAAAAAATTAAAATTTGTTGTAATTGAAAAATATTTCTCTCATCCAATCATCCAATCTTCGGATAATTACACGCCCCTATCTCTACCTTTCTATCTTCCATAATGTTATCTGAATACAATTTTCCAGTCCGTTGGAGTTTCCTCTCCGCTAAATGCCACTTCAATCATGCCATTGGACTTAATTTGATGAGAAGCATTGTTGGAATCAATTTCCGTATGATCAAATTTATACTCGTCCGGCACATGAATGAACAAAGTGTACTGATCGCCGGGCACTGTTTTGGAGGTACCGCTGAGTGACATTTCCTCTTCATCCCAGTTGAGCTCCTGAATGCTGTAAGCACATGTAAGGTGCCTTGAGGTAGCCAGAAGCTGAGGAGTTTCACTAACTTCCTTTACGATCAGTGCTTTTGTACCATGGGCTGGTACCACTTCTTTGATCCTGACACTGGATGTTCCTGACAGCTTTTGATTCCAGAAATCAAAAACCAGGTAATCGGTTTCGGTTTGAAGGCCCAGATCTTCCTGAAGATCGAGGACTTTTTCCATTGGTTTATCGTTCCAGTTGTATACGGCTACTACATCATACATGCCGGCTATTGAATTGACTTTTAGATCCATTGCCCTGGGAAATTCTGTAGGTTCGGGACAGCAGACAGGATCGGTCTTGAAGGGATAAAGGTCCATGGCCCGGATGGGCATGGTAGGCATAGTTTTCCGGTAGAGTTCAAGCTTTTCCCCAGGCAAAGCCGTAACTTTATTGGGATATTGGCTGGCCCATCCTATATTGTAATCGCTTTGGAGAAAATCCTGGAGTCTCTCCTCTGAAAATTCAGCTATGAAGTCGCTGCTCATGTATGCCTGGCCTGAGAGAGATATGGAGCTCACAATGGTTCTGCTTTCGTCCATATTCAGAGGATCTCTGATCATCACGTTATCGGGGTCAGACCACCAGCAAATTCCGTTCAGCCAGTTTCCACCAAACAGGGAATTGAAATAGGTTTGCATTCCTCCGGACCAGTGGCCCTCGCCGGTCCAGGTCGCATAATTATCGCCTCCGGTTCGGGAGCCGTCAAAATAGTTGAACCCGATGCCTATCTCATGCATGGCACATCCCAAAATATAATTCTCGTCTCCCATTTCCTCCCTGATTGCAGCCAGTACATTTCTGTATGCTTCGCGACTGTCCATGTCCGGGTTGAAGGCATTTGCCCTGTTTTCCTCATAATAATCCATCCAGCTGCCACCGCCACCTGCTTTAATATAGCTGACTCCCCAGTCGTTCACCAACTTATCAAACAGTGGCCTGGTGTGGTTTTCAATCACTGCAGGATCGGTAAAATCCATTCTTACCACTGTGGAATCAGCAGAGCAACACGCACTGGATAAATTACCTGAAGAGTCGCGGAGGAAGAAATTTTCAGAATATTCATCTGCTATAGATGGGTGGGCGTAATTGGCACCATGCGGATTAAGCCAAAGTCCTGGCTTTAAACCCTTATCCCTGACATACTCAAACCAGTATTTGCCTCCGTCGGGATACATGTCTTCATTCCATTCAAGCCAGTTAGCCTCTTTCCCTCTGGTGTAAGATGCATCGAGCCGGACGTATTCAAGCCCGTAAGGCTTCAGTTTTTCGGCAAGGGCATCGGTTTCTTTTATCAGATCCTCCTGATCGGGAGCCATATAGTAACAGTACCAACTACTCCATCCGGTGGGGGCTGTTTCGAATCTATCAGCGATAGGCTTGTATACAGGTTTGAAATCCGTTTGCTGATAGTCTGAAAGCCCGATAACATCGGTATAATAGTTGTTAATCACCATTACCTCATTTCCTTCTGTGACGGGAACTAGTATATCCATCAGGGTGTTGTCGGCTTCATTTCGTGATAATGTGCTCTTCTTTGGGAAACGAACCATGATGTCGGTGGGCATATCGAAAAGGTTGTAAATGTTGGTAGCAGAAACAAATCCCATTTGGGTATACATGATGCCGTTGTCCTGGCTTTGGATTCGGGCAGGAATTCTTTTCTCACCTGCCGGAGCAGTTCCCTGAATATGTGCTTCCGGATGGGAGGCTACAATGTCAATGCTTGTGTCTGTTAGACTGAATTCCCAGGTGGTTGTTTGCGGTTTTTCCGTGGTAATGATCAGCTTTTCTTCCTGTTTTTCTATTGTCCAGTCAGAAAGGGGAGTAATCTTATTTTCTTTCTTCAGAATGAGTTGGATTCCCTCTGCTACTTTTCCCGGTTCTTCCTTTTCAAAAGTTAGTGTCTCTGTTTTGGGGTCGGCCGTAATCGTCCATCCCTTTTCTTCGTGTTGGGTAACATTTTTACATCCGGTTATAATAAGCAACATGACCGTTGCAAAAATGATGATTTTACCTGAATATTTCATTTTTTGTTATTTAAGAAATTGATGGCTTTTTACCCTTGAAAAGTAGAGATTTTCAATATGTAAGATAAAAGGAAAAAATAAGTTCGTTTCTTTCAAAACTAACATTTTGTTCCTAAAGATAAAAGGAATTTGGGGTTCATTTTTATTTGGCATGATAATACTATTATTTGTCATCATTCTTTTCATGTTCTATTCCAAAATATTTTAGATTTGATGAATTTATAGTGTCTATATCGAAACAGGGGGTTAAGTTATGTATGCAATAGGTTATGATATCGGAAGTTCGTTTATAAAAGCCAGTTTGGTTGACCTTTCCACTGGCAGAAGTTTAGCCTCGGGTGTAAGCCCGGATGAAGAGATGAGGATGGATGCTCCGGAGAGTGACTGGGCGGAACAGGATCCTGAAATGTGGTGGAAAAACTTGAAAGAAGCCACTTATAGAATTTTCAGGGATTCTGAATTTAAGCCTTCTGAGGTTAAAGCCATTGGAATTTCTTATCAGATGCATGGACTTGTTCCAATTGATAATCAACAAAAAGTTTTACGGCCCTCGATCATTTGGTGTGACAGTCGTGCTGTTGAAACGGGAAACAAGGCCTTCAGAGAAATAGGTGAAGAAAAATGCCTGGAGCATTTGCTTAATTCGCCTGGTAATTTTACAGCTTCCAAGCTGGGGTGGGTCAGGGAGCATGAACCCAAAATATTTTCAAAAATTTCTAAAATCCTGTTGCCCGGGGATTATATTGCCATGAGACTTACCGGAGAAACAACAACTACTCCTTCGGGGTTATCTGAAGGTATATTCTGGGATTTCAAAAATAACGCTAAAGCGGATTTTCTACTGGATTATTTCGGGTTTAATGAAGAGATGTTTCCACAGGTGATACCCAACTTTTCATCTGAACCGGGAGTTTCCCCTGAAGTGGCTGGGGAACTTGGTTTTCCCGAAGGGACACCCGTATCGTACAGGGCAGGCGATCAGCCTAATAATGCGCTTTCTTTAAATGTGCTTAAGCCCGGTGAAATTGCTGCAACTGCTGGTACTTCGGGTGTGGTTTACGGGGT
>JBNJFN010000059.1:0-13542 GCA_051746885.1 Bacteroidota bacterium
ATCTATATATTGTTCTTCGGCCTGTTTGTATTGCGAAGAAAGCATATTGATTTTATTTTGCTGGTTGGATTGTACTGCTTTAAGCTGAAATTCCTTTTCCTTTTTCATCGCATCGTACTTTTCTCTGTTTAACGGGATACTAATACCTACCATCGGCATGATCACATCCCGTCCGCTGTTATTCACCTGCATATCCGTTCTTTTTCCGATTACCGCATAATCCAGTGCCAGGGAAATGTTCGGATAACCATTCTTTTTTGCTACTTCATACTCATGTTCCAGTGAGCTTTCCCTGTGTTCTAGAGCCGTCAGATCCGGATTGTTATTGATGGAATCCCGGTAAGCGACAAGATCGAATGTATCTGGGCTTACTTCTGACGGGAGACTGATAGCTGCCACTTTATCCTTGTTCAATAATAAATTGAATTCTGTTTTCACCGTTGAAAGGTTCTCCTGCAGGTCCTCCAGTTTATTTTTTTGTTCCCTGATGTTCACATCCAGCCTCAACAGATCAGTCATTTGGGTTTTGCCTGTTTCGTAGTTCTTTTGAGTGGTTTGTTTCAGGGAATTCAGCACATCCAGGTTTTCTTTCGTAATGCGGATGGCTTCTTGTACCTTATAAAGTTCATACCATTTTATCTTGACATCTCTGAATACTTCGTTCCTCAAGCTAACAAATTGTTTGTATTTTACTTTAGCTTTTTCTACAGAGGCTTTCTCCTTTTCTTTCAATGTTCCAAACCATGGAAACATCTGTGAAACGGATACTTTAAACTGCTGGGGGCCCAGGCGTGTTTCCACAGGGCTTATGAAATATCCGAAGCTAAGTTGGGGATCCGGAAGGGCACCAACCTGGGGTACCTTTTCCAGGGCAGCATAATATTCATTATATGCTGCCTGTAGGCCAGGGTGGTTTTCCCCGGCTTCCTTCAGGTAAGCATTTAGATCATTCTGCTGTCCCGATGCATCAAGAGATAAAACACCGAGGAATGTTATGAATATTAATTTATATATTGTTTTCATATCGATTAAGCATTTTTAAGTTTTTGTTCTCTCCATTGTGCATATAAAATAGGCACAACGAATAACGTTATGACCTGTATAGCCATGCCTCCGAAGGTTGGTATAGCCATTGGAATCATGACATCTGCTCCTCTTCCTGATGATGACAATATTGGAAGTAAAGCAAGCAATGTGGTGGCTGTGGTCATCAATGTTGGCCTTATCCTTCTTTTCCCGGCCTCCACTACAGAGCTTCTAATGGTTTGAATGTCATTAGGTTTGTTTCTTTCAAAAATCTGCTTAAGATATGCTGCCATAACCACCCCGTTATCGGTGGCGATTCCAAACAGGGCAATGAATCCAACCCAGACGGCTATACTCAGGTTCACCGTTTTCATCTGAAAGAGTTCTCGCATATTGGTACCAAGGAAGTTGAAGTCCATGAACCAATCTTGACCGTACAGCCAGATCATGATAAATCCACCTGCAAAGGCAATTGCAATTCCGGAAAAGACCATTAGTGTGGTTGGCGCCGAATGAAATTGCAGGTACAGGATTAAAAATATGATCATCATAACCAGTGGAACCACAAAGGACAAACGCTTTTCCGCTCTGACCTGGTTCTCGTAGTTTCCTGTGAAAGTATAGCTCACTCCCTTAGGGACTTTCAGTTCCCCGCTTTCTATTTTATCTTTCAGGTACCTCTGGGCATCATTGACCACATCAACCTCAGCATTCCCTTCTTTCCGGTCAAATATTACGTAGCTGACCAGGAAAGTATTTTCACTTTTAATTGCCTGCGGTCCTTTTTTGTATTGTATCTCTACCACTTCTTTTAAAGGTATTTGAACTCCCTGATTTGCAGGTATCAGTATTTCTTCAATTTTTTCCGGGCTGTCCCTTAGTTCCCTGGGATATCTTACACGTACAGGGTACCTTTCACGACCCTCAACTGTTGTGGTGAGATTCATCCCGCCAATGGCAACTTCAATATACCTTTGTACCTGTTGCACTGATAGACCATAGCGGGCCATCTTTTCCCTTTTTAGGTCGAGTTCCATGTAGGGCTTTCCTACAACCCGGTCGGCAAATACAGATGAGGCTTTAATGCTTGGTACATCCTTAAGGTGATTTTCCAGTTTGAGTCCGAACGATTCTATGGTTTCAAGATCCGGACCTGAAACTTTAACCCCCATCGGAGCTCTCATTCCGCTTTGCAACATTACAAGCCTTGTTTCGATGGGCTGCAGTTTCGGAGCGGACGTTATACCAGGATATCGGGCAACTTTCACGATTTCATCCCAGATATCATCCGGTGATTCAATATGATCTCTCCATTGACGATAATATTCGCCATTTTTGTCGGGGATGAGGCTTCCTTCTGAATCTCTAACATATTCCCCTTCATCGTTTACTTTGAAACGTATTCGGTGGCCGTCGGCATCGGTTTTGTATTCGGTTTTGTAATTAATGATGTTTTCGAACATCGAAAGAGGTGCCGGATCGAGTGCAGATTCTACACGACCTGCTTTCCCTACCACCGATTCCACCTCTGGTATGGATGAGACGGCTTTATCCAGATGCTGAACAATTTTTTTGTTTTCTGCTATCCCTGAGTGCGGCATGGACGTCGGCATGAGAAGGAAAGAGCCTTCATCCAGTGCAGGCATAAATTCCTTACCAATGCCTGGAAATTTGTGATTTAGCGTACTCCAGACTTGTGTTGTCCTGATATTCATACCGGCAACATCAAAACCATTGGCAATGAAGCCAAATACTGTACTGAAGCCGAGCCAAATAACAATGCCTAAAACAAAAATGAAGCCCGGAATAGCTAAAAATTTCCTTTTGTTTTTCAAGCTCCAGTTTAATATTTTTGAATAGTGCCTGATAACAAAAGCGAAAAATCCGAGCAATACAGCAATTATAAGAAATACAAAGAACAAGTTTGTGAGAAGGGTATTTTCCGGGCCTAATGGCAACCATTCCCTGGCAAGAATAAACGCTACCGTTAATACAGCCAGCGCATTGTTTGCCCAAAGACTATATTTTTTGTCCGATGGACTCAAATAAGTAGCTGCCAGGTTAATCACTCCGAACAAGGCAATGATTACTCCGGCCCACGGGATGTATTGTATGGCAATAAAAATACCGCCAAGCAGGATAACTCCTTGAATCATTCGCCTGATCTTTTTCGCATGGACTTTTACTGAAAAAAACAGATAGGCCAACGTTGGGATGATGATAATCGAAACCAATATGGCTGCTATAAGTGCGAATGTTTTGGTGTAGGCCAGAGGGATAAACAATTTTCCTTCGGCGCCTTCCATGGTAAATACGGGAATAAAGCTGATAATTGTAGTAAGCACGGCTGTAACTACTGCAGAAGCTACCTCTGTTGTACCCTCATATACCACTTTTAGCTTTGACTCGTTCGGCGAAGCCTGGTCTATGTGTTTGATGATGTTCTCGACCAGGATAATGGCCATATCTACCATGGTACCAATTGCAATTGCAATACCCGAAAGGGCGACAATGTTTGCCGTTACATCCATATATTTCATCGCAATGAAGGTCATGAGCACCGCGATCGGTAATACCCCGGAAATCAATACGGATGCCCTCAGATTCATGACCATGATAAGCACCACAATAATTGTGATCAGTATCTCCAGGCTTAATGCTTCCTCTAGTGTTCCTATCGTTTCCTGGATCAATTCTGTCCGGTCGTAGAACGGTACGATCTCTACCTTCGAGGTGGTCCCATCATCCAATGTCTTGGACGGCATTCCTTCCCCTAATTCCTGGATTTTGGCTTTTACATTATCTATGACATGTCGGGGATTGGCTCCTTCTCGGGCAACCACCACCCCACCAACAGCTTCAGCACCGCCTTTATCGAGCATGCCTCTTCTGGGAGCCGGTCCATAAGTAATGTTTGCTACATCTTTTAATCGCACTGGTGTATGGTCATATGATTTAACCACCGTATTTTCCAGATCATCCAGGTTTTCGACATAACCCAGTCCCCTGACCAGGTATTCCGCCTGGTTGATCTCAATTGTACGGGCTCCCACATCCAGGTTTGAATTTTTCACACTTTTCATGATATCCATGAGGCTGACCTCATAAGATTTCATGGCAGCTGGTTTGACATCAATTTGATATTCTTTTACATAGCCTCCGATTGAGGCTACTTCTGAAACCCCTTTAGCAGAAGAAAGCGCATACTTTACATAATAGTCTTGTATGGAGCGCAATTCATCCAATTCCCATTTACCCGTGGGATTTCCTTGCTTGTCTCTCCCTTCCAGTGTGTACCAAAAGATCTGACCTAAAGCTGTTGCGTCGGGTCCTAACGATGGTTGTACCCCATCAGGCAAAAGATCCTGTGGCAATGAATTGAGCTTTTCTAAAATCCGGCTACGGCTCCAGTAGAATTCTACGTCCTCCTCAAAAATCACATAAATGCTGGAAAACCCGAACATAGATGAACTGCGGATCGTTTTAACACCCGGAATACCGAGCAAAGAGGTTGTAAGTGGATAGGTAATCTGATCTTCTATGTCCTGCGGTGATCTGCCCATCCATTTGGTAAAGACAATCTGCTGATTTTCCCCAAGATTGGGAATGGCATCTACCGGTACCGGATCGTTAGGCAACACGTTGGTCTTCCATTCAAAAGGGGAAACCATTATGCCCCACGCGACCAGGAGTATCAGCAAAATGATTGTAATTAGCCTGTTTTCGAGAAAATATCTAATGATTTTGTTAAGCATTACTTTAGTTTTTTGATTGCGTTGATATCAAGTACAATGTCTTGTACATTTTTTGGAAGATTTTGTTGAGATGAAGTGCGGAAATAATCGGTGATTTTGAATCTCTCGGTTTCTTCATGGCAGCAGTAGCAGAAATTTAGGACTTGACAGCAGGTTTCCGGGCTCGAATAAAGTGAAGCCGAAAAGAGCTCCCCATTTGAGTAATGTTTGTTGACCGCCAGACCAGTAGTTGCACAAAGAACTAAGAGACTAAGAAATATGTTGCCAGGGTTTCGAATCATAACTTTTGCTTTCACATGGTGCTCCATGAATATATAATTGGTATAACACATAAGAGGTATGAAAAGATTTTTAAAATTTTTATAAGTATTTTCAAAATTATGGGGTGAGAGCTTATGAACTTCAACTAAACAATTGATATTAAATCAGTGACATTGGCTAACCCTTGCGGCAGGATAAAACTGAATTCCTGTTCTGCATTTTTTACTTTCTGCAACTGTTTCCTTTTTTCTCCAATATTTTTTCCGATTTTTATCCTATCAATTCAGGCATCTATGTCGATAAAACCAAAAAAGAATCTGGGACAACATTTTTTGTGGGACAAGAATATAGCCCGTAAAATAGTTGAGATTTTCAGAGAAGAAGCCTCAACATCAATAGTCCTTGAAGTAGGTCCGGGAAAAGGGGTGTTAACCGATTTTTTGCTGGAATATTTCGGGGATCAGCTATATGCTGTTGAGATTGATCAGGAGTCCGTTGACTATTTACTGAAAATATATTCTGAACTTGGAGATCGCCTGATCCGGCAGGATTTCCTGAAGATGAATTTAAAAGACTATTTCACCCAACCCATTTCATTAATCGGGAATTTTCCTTATAATATTTCCAGTCAGATCTTGTTTAAGGTATTGGAACACCGCAACAGTATTCCTTTTGTTATAGGTATGTTGCAAAAAGAGGTGGCTGACCGTATTGTTTCTTCCCCCGGTTCAAAGATTTACGGTAAATTGAGTGTGCTGCTTCAGGCTTTTTATAATATCAAAATCCTTTTTCCCGTAAGTTCACACTCTTTTACTCCTCCACCCAAGGTAAAATCCGCGGTAATACGGTTGAAAAGAAACGAAACCTGGCGGCTTGCGTGCAATGAAGAAATGTTTTTTCGTGTGGTTAAAGAAAGTTTTAATCAAAGAAGGAAGATTTTGGGGAATTCGTTAAAACCCTTTTTATTAAATTTGGATGTTAAGGATGAACGTTTCAGGAAAAGGCCTGAACAATTGGATGTAAAAGATTTCGTTGAAATCACCGAAAAATTGTCGCAGGGATGAAGTAGAACTATTAAGATGGTTAAACAATGAGTTTCGAACTTACAAAGGAATATCTGGATGAGCTGCGGGAATGTATAGCCAATCAGGATGAAGAGGGAACCTATAAGATGATAAAGGATCTTCATTCTGCTGATATTGCAGAAATTTATAACGAGCTCAATATGGAGGAAGCTCGTTTTATACATATCATGCTGGAGGGAGATAAGGCAGCAGATGTCTTGGTTGAACTTGAGCAGGATGACCGTAAACGGTTTCTTGAAGTACTTCCTGGTGATGTAATTGCCAAACAATTTATCGATAAACTGGATTCGGATGACGCAGCCGACGTTTTAGGTGAATTATCAGAAGATAAGCGGGAAGAAGTGCTGAGTTATATAGAGGATCTGGAGCAAGCGGGTGATATTGTCGATTTGCTAAATTATGATGAAAATTCGGCAGGTGGCCTGATGGCTAAAGAACTTATATCAGTCAATGAAAACTGGAATATTACCACCTGCCTGAAGGAGATGCGCAAGCAAGCTGAAGATATTAACGAAATATATTATGTATATGTAGTGGATGACGATAATAAACTGAAGGGTACCTTGTCTCTGAAGAAATTGCTTCTTACTCCGAGTACCGCAAAGATAAGGGATATCATCAATACTGAGGTGATATCGGTTAAAACGGATACACCTTCCGAAGAAGTGGCCAATGTTATGGATAAGTATGACCTTGTTGCTTTGCCTGTTGTGGATCCCTTGGACCGTTTGGTGGGCAGGATAACTATCGACGACGTAGTGGATGTGATCCGGGAGGAAGCTGAGAGAGATTACCAATTGATTTCCGGTATAACTGAAGATGTGGAACCTTCTGATACTGCACTTCAACATACCAGGGCAAGAATACCCTGGTTATTTATAGGCTTACTGGGAGGTATTTTAGGGGCTATAATAATCGGGAATTATGAGGAAGATCTTCGTATCTACCCTGAAATGGCAGCATTTCTACCTTTGATCGCTGCAATGTGCGGAAATGTGGGAGTTCAATCCTCTTCGATTATTGTACAATCGTTGGCTGATAAATCGCTTGGGGTTGGAGGCATAGGCAGGAAGTTGCTTAAAGAGCTTGCAGTAGCTTCCATTAACGGATTTATATTATCTATCCTTATTTTTGTCTACAACTTATTTACTCATGATTCTTTTGCATTGACTGTAACTGTTAGTGCGGCCCTGTTTTCGGGGATTATTTTTGCCTCGATTTTCGGAACCTTTGTTCCTTTGCTGCTGGACAAGTTAAAGATAGATCCTGCTCTGGCTACAGGCCCGTTCATTACCACTGTGAATGACATCATGGGTCTTTTCCTATATCTGATGATTGGGAGAGCCTTTTATGCGATCCTATAGATGATTATAAAGCAAAAGAAATATAATGGGTATGAGAATGCCCAATGTGGTAAGCCAGGCCCCTCTACCCTTGATGCCCTTTTTGCCTCTAAGGATGAATAAACCAGTGACAGCTATAATGATGAGTCCGGCAGCATAAATGTCAGAAAACCATGTCCACCACTTCCCGGGGTTGTAATGCAGATAATTGACCTGGTAGAACACGGGCCGTTTTTCTGATTTTTCAATTTTTCCCTTCCCGGTCTCAAGGTTCACATCTATGCTACCCTCTTCAATAAAGATTTTTAGCATATTAGACTCGGGGAAATAATAGTTTTTAAAATTATCCTTTTCATTAAATTCCCCGGCAATTTCTAAAGCTTTTTCTTGGTCTATTTTAGATTTACTTTCCGGCAGCGATTCCAATGTAATATTTTCACGGGTTATCACATAGCTCGGATTCCAGTCGTCAAGATGATTTAGAGCTATACCTGATAAGGCGTAGATAATGGTTAATCCAAAGAAAAAATAGCCCAGGTCCCTGTGCAATATCCTGTTTAGCTTTCTCCAGTTCATACTTACTCTTTGGTTACCTTTTCCGCCGTCAGCCAGTATTCTGATATGTATCCCTTTTCAGTATTTTCAATCTTTTGCTCCAATTCATTAATGTAGGCCTGGGAAACTCCTCCTTCTGAAGAAGAAGCATTGTCGTGCTCCGATTCTTGATGCTTTTCTGTATTTTTATCTTTTCTCAGCTTTTCAAGGTAACCCTGGTCAAACCTTTCCTCTATGAATTTCCCACTTACCCTGACTGTATCTCCTTCCAGTGATCTTTCAAAAGGGGATACATTTTCTCCTGTTCTAACCCGTAATTTTACATCCGAACCAGGAAGGGAAAGATGAAGCCTTTTTCCCCCATGTCTGCATACATGGGTAACCATTCCTTTTACCGTGATTTGGTTTTCGACATATTTTCCAGGCGCTTCCATTACCTGGTTAACCGGTAAGACTTCAGAAACCGTTTCATTGTCTTCTGTTTTATACGATTGATTGTTGGTACAACTCAAAATGAAGAAAATAAGAGAGAAAGCGATTAAATTGTGCTGTTTCATATTTGATTTCTTTATGTTCACTTTATCATTATATTATACAAAAACCCATCTCAAAATTAGAAATAAAAAATTATATTCATTATAAAAAAACGCAATTTTTTTAGTAATCACAGAGCTAAATCATATTTTTGAGGCAATGAATTTAGATTTATTTTGGTAAATTTGTCCCACAAATAAAAGTTTGAAAATGACGCAAATAAAAAAGATTCAATCTGCCTTAATTTCGGTTTATAACAAAGAAAAACTTGGAGCGATCGTCCAAAAGCTGGAGGATCTTAATATTAAAATTTATTCTACGGGGGGTACACAGAAGTATATTAAAAGCCTTGGAGTTGAAGCTACCCCGGTGGAAGAAGTTACAGATTATCCTTCTATTCTCTCCGGTAGGGTTAAAACCCTGCATCCAAAGATTTTTGGAGGAATTTTAGCACGGCGGGATTCCACTCAGGACAATCAGGAAATGAAGGAATATCAGATTCCTGAGATTGATCTGGTGGTGGTCGATTTATATCCTTTTGAGCAAACTCTGACGCAGCAACCAAGCGAGGAAGAAATTATTGAAAAAATCGATATTGGAGGAATATCACTTATAAGAGCAGCAGCAAAGAATTACAATGATACACTGGTCATTCCTTCGGAAGAATATTACGATGACCTGATTCATATCCTTGATGAAAAACAAGGTAAAACGGATATAGAAGAGAGGAAAAATTTTGCTTTGGAAGCTTTTAACGTCTCTTCCCATTATGATACGGTTATTTTCAATCATTTTAACCGGGAATTCAGTAAAGATGCATTTAAACAAAGCTTTAGAGATGCTACTGAATTACGGTATGGAGAAAATCCCCATCAGCAGGGGCTGTTCTTTGGAGAATTTGAGAATCTGTTCGATCAGCTCCATGGGAAACAGATATCATACAATAACCTGATTGATATTGATGCAGCAATCCATTTGATAGAGGATTTCGAGCCCAAGACTTTTGCCATTCTCAAGCATAACAATCCTTGTGGGCTGGCTTTCAGGGATAATTTGACAGAAGCCTGGAAAGCTGCCCTTGCGGGAGATCCGGTCTCCGCTTTTGGTGGAATTCTGGTTACCAATTGTATGGTGGATGGCAATGTGGCAGAAGAGATCAACAAACTGTTTTTCGAAGTGATCATCGCTCCGTCATATGATGATGATGCACTGGAAATATTGAAGCAGAAAAAGAACCGGATTATTCTGGTTCAGAAAAGTGCCTTCCTTCCCAAACAACAATACCGATCGTTGCTTAATGGTGTTATAGTCCAGGATAAGGACATAAGGACCGAATATAAAACGGATCTGAAAATAGTTACAGAGAAAGAACCGAGTGATGAAGAGAAGGACGATCTTCTGTTTGCCAATAAAATAGTTAAGCATACCAAATCCAATGCCATCGTTCTGGCGAAAGACCATCAGCTATGTGGAAGCGGTATGGGGCAAACGTCCCGGGTTGATGCACTGAGGCAGGCCATTGAGAAAGCAAAGGGTTTTGGTTTCGACTTGAATGGAGCAGTCATGGCTTCGGATGCATTTTTTCCTTTTAAAGATTCGGTGGAAATAGCTCAACAAGAAGGAATACAATCTGTAATACAACCAGGAGGATCGAAAAGAGATCAGGAATCTATTGATTTTTGTGACCAGCACGGGATATCTATGGTGTTTACCAATGTACGACACTTTAGACATTAGTAAAATTATTAAAAAACGATACAAACCAAACTTTTGAAATGGGACTATTTTCTTTATTTACCCAAGAGTATGCGATTGATCTGGGAACAGCCAATACCATAATCATCTATAATGACAAAGTTGTTGTAGATGAACCCTCTATTGTAGCAATTGAACAGAGTACAGGTAAATTGGTAGCCATAGGTGAAAAGGCCCGTCAGATGCATGGGAAAACTCACATGAACATAAAAACTGTACGTCCCCTAAAGGACGGGGTTATTGCCGACTTTAATGCAGCAGAGCAGATGATCCGCGGAATGATCAAGATGGTTAACAGGAAGACACAATTTTTTGCCCCTACCCTTCGTATGGTAGTCTGTATTCCCTCCGGGAGCACGGAAGTAGAAATTCGTGCAGTCAGAGACAGTTCCGAGCATGCAGGTGGGCGCGATGTATATTTGATCTACGAACCCATGGCTGCAGCTATAGGAATGGGGATTGATGTTGAAGAACCATCGGGCAGTATGGTGGTGGATATTGGTGGAGGTACCACTGAAGTAGCGGTTATTGCTTTAGGCGGCATTGTGTGTAATAAATCAATAAGAGTTGCCGGAGATAGTTTTACGGCCGATATTCAGTCTTATATGCGTCACCAGCATAACATTAAAATCGGTGAGCGAACAGCGGAAGAAATTAAGATCAAGGTTGGCTCCACTTTAACGGATCTTGAAAATCCACCTGAAGATTTTGTGGTAAGAGGGCCGAACCTGATGACTGCCATGCCGGTAGAAATACCCATATCTTACCAGGAAATTGCCCATTGTTTGGATAAATCCATCAATAAAATTGAAGCAGCCGTTCTGAGTGTATTAGAGCAAACTCCTCCTGAACTGTATGGAGATATTGTCAACGAAGGGATTTTTCTTACCGGTGGTGGAGCACTTATGAGAGGGCTGGATAAACGGCTTACTGATAAAATCGGTATTAAGTTCCATGTTGCAGATGATCCGCTTCACGCAGTAGCCCGGGGAACAGGGATAGCTCTGAAAAATGTAGAAAATTTTACATTCCTGATGCGGTAATGTTTTTGAAGAGTTTTGAGTTATGCAGAGTCTGTTAAGATTCTTACAGCGGTATCATTTTACATTGCTTTTTATTCTCCTTGAAGCGTTGGCCATTACCTTGCTGATCCAGAATAACAATTATCAGAACACAAGTTTTGTAAGTTTTGCCAGGAATGTTAAGGGTAGGTTCTACGACCAAACCATGAAGATTGAGCAATATCTCAATTTAAGGGAAAAGAATAAAAAGCTCAAGGAAGAGAATGTGTACCTGAGGAATTTTATTGCAAAAAATCTGAATACGGAGGTAGATACCTTCAAAAAGAAGGTCGATACTACCTATGACCAGCAATATTTTTATATCAGGGCTACTGTTCTTAACAATTCAATCAACAAGCAGCACAATTACATTACCCTGGATAAAGGTAGAGCAGCAGGGGTTGAACCTGAAATGGGAGTGATAACCAGCAATGGGATTGTAGGAGTAGTTACAGGGGTTTCGGAACATTTTTCCTCCGTAATATCTTTGTTAAACAGTGAACTGAACATCAGTGCCAAATTGAAGAATAGCGAATATTTCGGTTCATTTAGCTGGACCGGCCGGGATTACAGGTATGGGATCCTTCAGGATATTCCCCTGCATGCTCAGGTGAATGAAGGCGATACGGTGGTAACAAGTGGCTATTCGGCCATATTCCCGGAAGGCATCCTTGTGGGGTTTGTAGAAGACTATGAGGAAAAAGGAGGGCGTTTTTTAGAATTGAGCGTTGAATTATCTACCGATTTTAAAAAACTAAATAATGTTTATATCGTAAAAAATTTGTTGAAAGAGGAAAAGAAGGAACTGGAAAATGAATTTACAACCCAATGATTAATTATCTTCCCCGATATATACTGACCTTTGTGATTTTGGTGCTTGTTCAGGTGCTGTTAATGAATAACATACAACTGGGAGGATATTTAAATCCTTACATATATGTTTTGTTTCTTTTGAGTTTGCCTTTCGAAACGCCCAAATGGGGGTTACTGGTATTGGGATTTCTTTTGGGGCTGACTATTGATTTATTTAGTCACACGGTGGGGATGCATACATCGGCTTGTGTCTTTATGGCCTTTTTGCGGCCAATGGTGCTGGGTACCCTTGAACCCAGAGGCGGGTATGAGCCTGATACCTATCCTTCTGTCAGAGATTATGGGTTAAACTGGTATTTTAAGTACAGCAGCATACTAATTCTGGCCCATCATTTGTTTTTATTCTATATAGAAATGTTTAAACTGGGCAACTTTTTCCACACTTTGAGCAGGGCATTATTAAGCGGGTTGTTGTCTTTAATTTTTATATTGATCATTAAGGTGTTTATCAAAAAATAAGTTAGGGTGAACCTTGGATACATACGCTATCAGACGAAATATTATAGGGGTGATCATTGTGGTTACTGCCCTTGTTTTTCTTATCAGGTTATTTTTTATTCAAGCTGTAGATCAGTCTTATCAACTTTCGGCTAACAATAATGTAGTGCGTCAAATCACCCAGTATCCGGCGAGGGGATTAATTTATGACCGCAACGGGGAGTTGCTTGTATATAACCAGGCGGCATACGACATTATGGTTACTCCCCAGCGTTTAGAGGCATTTGATACCACAGAATTTTGTAATATATTGGATATCGATAAAGCCGATCTGATCAAAAAACTTGAAGAGGCCAAAGATTACTCCAATTATAAGCCTTCTGTTTTTCTTAAGCTTGTTTCTTCTGAAACCTACGCCAAACTGCAGGAACAATTATATAAGTTTCCCGGCTTTTTTGTTCAGCCCCGAACTGTACGACGGTATAATTATGAAGGAGCAGCACACCTGCTTGGTTATGTTGGGGAGGTGAGCGATAGGCTTGTGGATACCAATGAATATTATAAATCGGGTGATTATGTTGGAGTTAGTGGAATTGAAGAATCATACGAAGAAGAATTACGCGGACAAAAAGGGATGAAGGTATATGCGGTGGACGTGCATAACAGGATCAAGGGGTCTTATAGAGACGGCATGTTTGATCAGGAAGCAGAGGCAGGAAGCAATCTTACCACAACCATAGATATGGAGCTTCAACAATACGGAGAGAAGCTGATGCACAATAAAATCGGGAGCATTGTGGCCATTGAACCTGAAACAGGTGAAATTCTTGCCTCGGTTTCTACTCCCTCTTATGAT